>JAHFSE010000049.1 GCA_023265895.1 Gammaproteobacteria bacterium | reverse complement strand
AATAGAACCAAAATACTTTTTTTGAGGCGAGGCAATAAGAGACAAATGCTCGCATGATTGCCAAAACATTCGATTTTTTGCCCCTAACCGGTAAGCGAATGCCATAAAACTCCTCCTGAGTTCTTTCGTTCTAATTAAATATCCCTAAAATGCGCTTGTTAGTTTTTATTTCGCATCATTTAAATTCAGACAAATAAAATACCTTGCTTAAAAATATCTGTAAAATTATTTAATGAAAAAACAGTAAATATTTTTCTCTGACCAGATTGTCTAGCCATGTAACTTTATGTATAGTTCCCGCGGATTTTGATATATAGCCTCGAGGGCTTTTGCGCCACCCTCTTCTAATTAAATTGCACTATACCATAGTGCATAAAAATTCTCGCACATACGACACACACGATAGGTGACGTGATTCACAACATACAGGGAGTTTGTTTGATGTATTTTTTACTTTCGTTATCTACTTATTTTCCAATAGCAAAAACTTTTTCTAATTCATTCCATAAATAACTAACATCTGCTGTCAATAAGACGCATTGATACGGAATTTTATTATGTCTTTTCCTAGAACAAAACTTCATACAGAATATGCCGCTCACCAAGCACATCTCACCACGCAATTGAGCAGTCAATCCTCCGTCGATACCAATCGACACCGATACAGTAGCGACGACGAAGAGAATGATACCTATGATGCCAAACGTGCACGCTTAGATGGCGTAAACGTTACCCGCATTTCCCCCACCGATGAATCTCGCCGCAGATCTTCAGTAATGCCACAAAATATTGCGGCAGATATGCGCTACAACCCAGGTGATGCCCACTATCAGTTATTACAAAAGCTGAGCGCACTGGCAGAGACGGATGAAGCTGTTGCTGCATTATTACCACAAGCACGATGGACGCTGACACCTCAACGCCAACATCCACTATTACAAAGCACCCTACTGTGTCGAACTGACGTAAGCACAAACACTTTTGTCAGAAAGCAAAAAGATCTCGGCGCAAAAAAACCCATCACTCATGCGCTCATTTGGAACAGCGCCATGGCCGACACGATATTACGACAACGCTTGCCGCAATATGCGCAACGGGTTTGCGGCGATAGCGAAGCGCTAAAAATTATTTCTGTGTTGTCTCCCACAGATCAAGAAGCTCAATTTGTTGGTAAAACGGGACACGAGATTATTCCATTACAAGAATCGGGGAAAAGCCCTTATTTGAGCCTAAGCAGTTACCGTCATAGTTTAATGCAAGCCATACCACTGGCTCGAACTTCAGCCGGTGATTTGGCTTGCGTGGCCGTGCATCCTGGCTGGGGATTTATTTCGGAAGATGGGAATGCGGAACTCATTATTCGCCACACCAATCTTGCTGAGCAAATAAAAGATGCGCTGGCTTTTATTAACGAAAGAAACCTAACCACGTATTTAGATCTAAACGCTGTACAAGCATTACCAACAATACAAGATCAATTAACCCATGCGAAAAATAATCACGATGCAGTGGTCACTGCTTATATCGACGCATTAGAAAATATTACCGCAGCAACCCATGCAGCAACAGAAGCCAGTAAACAATTAAAAGACGATCCAACGGATCTGACCGTTCAAACGAAACAACACGCATTACAAGCAGCAGAAACCACATTACA
The DNA here is from genome assembly GCA_023265895.1 of Gammaproteobacteria bacterium. Classification (GTDB taxonomy): domain Bacteria; phylum Pseudomonadota; class Gammaproteobacteria; order Pseudomonadales; family JAHFSE01; genus JAHFSE01. The sequence continues at coordinate 13,051 of JAHFSE010000049.1, read as the reverse complement.
ACAAGCAAAAGAAGCATTAGCGCCCATCAAACAACGGCTCGATGACCATTATACCCAAATAGAAAATTATCTTGACGCATTAAGCGAGGCAGTCCACAAACCAGATCTTCGAAAAACTCGCTTGGTATTTATGGGGCCACCGGCTCACGCAATGGAAAAACTCGGTGATAAGCGCGCAGCAAAAGAGCAAGCCTTGATAGCAGGATTACCGATTATTCGCGGCAGCAAAGGATGCGTTAAATCAGCAGAGGATGCGCTTGCATTTATGGAAACGTCGGATATTCAATATCCTGTTTTATTAAAAGCCACTGCCGGTGGCGGCGGTAGAGGTCAGCGCATCGTCACTTGTGCAGAAGAGATGGCAGCACAATTTAACAGTGTGCTAGAAGACGCAAAAAGCTTCCCCAGCCAAGATGTGATTTTGGAAGAATATTTATCGCGAGAAGATAATCGACATATTGAATTTCAATTTATTGCCGATGGTGACGGCAACGTCATTATTTTAGGTGAGCGAGATTGCAGCCCGCAAATTCGTCAGCAAAAAGTGGTGGAGGAAACGGTAGAAGAAACTGTTACGACAGATGAGCGTGATCGATTTTTACAACAACGCATCGAGTTACGACAACAATTAATTCAGATGGTACAAAATGTAGGTTATGTCGGTGCTGGTACCGCAGAATTTTTGTATGCCAAACAAACGGAAGGCGAAGCGCGTAAATTCCGTTTCTTAGAAATTAATACCCGATTACAAGTAGAACACCCCGTCACTGAAAGACAAAGAAATCTTCATCTACCCACACTACAAGCAGCGGTGGCTGCCGGCATTCCACTCATTAAAAATACCGATGACATCGGTATTTTTAGTGCAGATGAAGTCGCTGAACTGGAACAAACCGACAGCAGACATCACGTATTAGCCGTACGCATTACGGCAACTGACCCTTATGAAAGCACTGGATCTACCGGCACCATCGAAACCTTCAGACCGCCGCAAAATATCGATGGCATGCGTCATTATTTTAGCGTTCAAAAAGGTTCAAAAATTACCGGGAAAACAGACGCGCAAATTGGTCATTTATTTTTTGAAGGTGCCAGTCGGCAAGACTGTATTGCCAATGCGCTCACCGCATTAAATCAATTGAAAATTGAAGGCATACAAACCAATGTAGATTTTTTAATAACGTTACTTGGATCCAAAGAATTTCAGGATAATAGGATTGGTATTAAAACCTTAGAAACCAGCTTTATTCCTCAACATAAAAAATCGCGCGATGCCGATTTAAAAACAGCTATTTTGGCTCAAGCAGTGCAGAATTTTCGAGAAATACAACAGCAGAAAGAACGGGCGTTTAAAGACGCACAAGATTACAACACTCGACTCCCTTATTTAACTCAAACTCGAACCCTCGATGTTTCACATCAAGGTAACAATTACTCTGTCACAGTCACTCAAGTAGCTGACAATCAATATTTAGTAGATAACATTCCCGTGCAATGGACGCAGCTGAGCCCACAGCAAGCACAAATTAAATTAGGCGCTACCACCGATACCCCACTCGCACACTGGCACACCCTTGAACTGAAGACGCAAGGCACTAAGAGCACTGTTAGCGTCGATCGACAACCCAGCGTTGAATTTGGCGATCCTTTTGTTTTTTCTTCGCCCAGCGATGGATTAGTTACACAAGTTTGTGTTACAGCAGGACAAGCCGTTAAAAAAGGTGATCTACTTTATAAAGCTGAAATTGCCAAAGTATCCACCGATTTTACTGCGCCTTGCGATGGTGTTATTAGCACTTTAAACGTTCATAAAAACCAAGGTATTACTAAAGGACAACTGGCAGCTGAATTTAAACGGCCGGAGGATTTTGTACCACCGAAGCCCACTGTCTTATGGCAAGCACTGCCAATGGCCGATCTGTCTGTTGAGCAAGCCGTGGTCAGTTTGCAAACTGGCGTGCATTTAACAACAACGCAATTAGCGCCTGTGCAACAGGCATTAAATAAAAATATTGATTCAGCGTTAACCCACTATATCGCCATGGCTGAAGGATTGTTGGCATATGATGCAACACCACGAGAGCAAGTCACGATTGAGCAACACATGGCTCATGGCAATGCACATACACAGGTGAAGTTGGTGCAGAAGGGACTCGAACATATTGCTACAACGGAGTTCAATGAAAGCCAGCTGGCGCAATTATCTAACTTGTTGGATCGTATTGCTGCACTAGCGGATACCACCGAAGGGAAAACGACTTATAAAGTTTTAATTGATGCCGGGAAAAAACTACAACAAGAACGTGGATTGATTGCTGTATTTGATCCTAAAACAGCAAGTCCACTGGAAATCCGTCAAGAAGCCGCACAACGATTAAAAACACCTTACGTCTATGATTATCCTCAGCAGATGCTCGACGCATTAAAAGGTCTATGGGATAGACTTGCTCCAGGACAAGACTATCCAGATGATTTCTTCACGATGAGAGAAATAGAGTTGAGTGATCCAACAGATGAAAATAGTGACTTGCAATATTGTAATCATAGTAGCGATGGCAGTAACAAACTCTCAGTGGTTGCTTGGGAAGTGACCCTTCACTTACCCAATGAAACAGAACCCAGAAAAATGATTTGGTGCGCTAATGATATTAGCGTTGAAAACGGCTCCATGGGCATTATGGATGATAAATTAGCACTGGCAGCTGAACGTTATGCCGTCGCCAATCAATATCCCCTCAGCTTTTATTTTTGTGGTGCTGGTGCGCGTTATCATCCAAACATTGATGTTAAAAGCAAAACTCAGTGGGGTAAAAATATTAGCGCGCAATTATCACCCAACGAACTGTATCTTTCTCAGCAAGATTTTGATGAATTAAATCGGGGGAAAAGGCAAGTTGCTGGTGATCTGGTAACCTGTGAGGCTGGTGTGTTTTATCAAGTCACTGGAATTAGCAGTAAAACCAATCAGTCCTCGCTCAATGGCCGATTATTACAAGCGCCGCTACAAGCCCGTCGAGAAATTCCTACCTTTGCTGCAGCGGTTGGCCCCTATGTGGTTGGTAAACAAACCTATGCCTATGATCAATTTCGCAACACGGTGCAGCAAAATACCACCCCCGCATTACTCACGGGAATGGCTGCAATTAATGCAGCGCTCGGCACCAAAGCTTATGAAACTAACGACGAAATTGGTGGGCCGCAAGTACATACCCAAAGTGGCGTCACCAGCTGGGCAGTGGATAATTTTTCTGACGTGCTGACTCGCCATTTAGAGTGGCTGCGATTACAGCCGACAGAACCGCTAACCCACGATTCGGTACAAAAACTCGTGGGGCAACATCCATTCGTAGAACGACCACTAGAAACGGCTGATATCATTCGAGCGGGGCAAGGCATCGTTCAACCCTATGATCCTACTGAATTAGTGCAACAATTAGTGGACCCTGGCTCTTTGTTAGAAGAACGGGCTGAGTTTGGTATTAATATTCACACTTACCGTGGGTTAATTGGCCGCATCCCCATCGCGATCATAGTGCCGGATTCTCGCTCGCTGGAACAGGTGCAAGCATCCGATCCCGCACAACCAAAATCTAGCGCAGCACGCACGCAAATGCGTTCAGGCAGTGTATGGGATCCCGCCGGCTCAGCAAAAACCGCTGCCTTTATCCAGAAAAGTCATGATGAAGGGGTGCCTTTACTTTTATTGCCAGATTTACGCGGATTTAAAGGCGATACCACCGCCTTATTAGAGCGAATTATTTCCGCTGGCTCGAATATTGCCGATGGGCTTTCCCATTATCAGCATCCTGTCGTAGTCTATTTGCCACCTCATAGCCAACTTCGCGGTGGTGCCTGGGCAGTGATGGATCCAACCATTAATCCCAATGGTAGAATTACAATGCTGGCTGATCCCCACGCAACCATGGGCGTGTTAGAACCCGTATTGGCTAAAACTTTACCGCAAGTTAAACGGGATATGGACGCCGCTGTTAAAAGTACCACCCAACAACCTGGTGAAGATTTAGCAACAGCGAGAAGCCGTGTTCGACAAGAACAAGATGAGTTATGGCATAAGGTGCTTGAATTACAAGATAGCCCTCAAGGCGCCACATTAGAATCGGCCAATATACAAATTGTCGATACAGCTCACGCACAGGGCGCAATCTATCGGGCTATTGTGCAGGGCTATGGTGTGGCGGTGTAAGGCCCTCCTGCTCCCTTTTAAAAAAAGGATTGTGCGTAATACACAAAAACCACCCCGCTTCTCCGAGGGTTATCCTATGCACACATCCAATGTCATTCTCCGCATAGGCGGGAATCTAGAAAATTAATTGTAGGGGCAGATACATAGTCTGCCCCTATTTCTTTCTAAGCTGCCTGTGCGGCAGAACCATCAAGATTAGTTGATTGATCTTAGGTTTTCGACGTGGGGGTTTTTGGCGTTGGTAATTCATAAAACAATTATCGCATATACAATAATGGCTATGAATATCACTTTTGATCCGAAAAAAAGATGCAATAAACCAGGCCAAGCATGGAATATCACTAGCTACGGCGTCGAATTTAGATTGGAACAGCGCTTTTATTTGGAGTGATGAAAGACAAGAATATGGAGAGCGCTGCCAAGCTGCAATAGCCGTTTTGGATGGTCGACTACACTCTGTGGTTTTTGTAGATCGTATTGATATTAGAAGGATTATTAGTCTGCGCAAATGTAACGAAAGAGAGGCAAAAATTTATGCAAAGAACCATTAAAACAAAATCTGGACAAATACTCATTCTGCCAACACCAGAAGAGGACGCGCAAATTACCGCAGCCGCATTATCTGATCCTGACGCATACCCACTCACTGATGAAGAGTGGGAAAAAATCAAACACAAAGTTATACGAGGCAGGCCGCCAGCAGAAACTACTAAAGAGCTCATCAGTATCCGCTTATCGCCCAATGTCGTCGAACAATTCCGCGCATCTGGAAGCGGCTGGCAGACGCGCATTGATGCAGTATTGCAGCATTGGTTAAAACGACACGATGCGAGCCAAGTACCTCGCCTCTAAAATATTTAACAATCCAGGTAGTGCTCCTAAACTTTAGAGATATTGAAAACACCCGATTTATTCAGGTAGGACTCTATTCTCCAACCCAGGAATAACTAACAACAAAATTATTAAGGCGCAACTATAAAACTCTTTTTTCTAAGCTACGTGTGTGCCCGCAGTGGACGCGAAAATTAAGGCCTTAATCCTCTTAACAAGGTCATCATTCAAACTTATTTCTGCGCTCTTCAGTGAATTGACACCGACATTATAATATATATAATAAATCCAATGAACATCACATTTGATCCAAAAAAAGACGCAGCAAATCAAGTCAAACATGGATTATCCCTAGCCGTTGCTGCAAAGCTAAACTGGGATGAGGCATTATCATGGGTTGACAGTAGAATTGATAGCGAAGAGCGCATGGTTGCGTTGCTGTCGCTCAAGGGCAGAACACATGTAGTAGTTTTTGTTGATCGCAATGACAGCAGACGGATTATCAGTTTACGCAAAGCAAACAGAAGAGAGTGTAAAATTTATGAAACACGCAAATGAAATGACCGATGCAGAAGATGCCGCAATTACTGCCGCCGCACTATCGGATCCAGATACAGTGCTGATTACTGACGAGCTTTGGGAAAGTGTCAAAAGCCGAGCAAAGCGCGGCAGACCCGCTACCGGCATGACAAAAGAACGCATTAGCATTTGCCTATCTCCCAATGTCGTCGAACAATTCCGCGCATCTGGAAGCGGCTGGCAAACACGTATTGATGCTGTGTTACAGCACTGGCTAAAGCGACACGATGCGAGCCAAGTACCTCGCCTCTAAAATATTTAAATCAATCCAGATAGCGCTCCTAAACTTTAGAGATATTGAAAACACCCGATTTATTCGGGTAGGACTCTATTCTCTAACCCAGAAATAACTAACAACAAAATTATTAAGGCGCAACTATAAAGCCATTTGTTCTAAGCTGCCTGTGCGGCAGTGAACAAATTGATGGGCCTTTTTGGCGGCCAGAAACCTTTCTAAGCTGCCTGTGCGGCAGTGAACAAGGACACACACGAGAATCATTGTGTGCGAGTTTTCTAAGCTGCCTGTGCGGCAGTGAACAGCAATTTCCTGGCTTACCTTTGAATGCTGCATTTCTAAGCTGCCTGTGCGGCAGTGAACGTCAAAAATATATTTAACTGAGGTCACCATGTTTTCTAAGCTGCCTGTGCGGCAGTGAACTTTTGCTTCGCGCTGTGCGCGGGTTTGTGTTTTTTCTAAGCTGCCTGTGCGGCAGTGAACAAGGCGATCATAAAGTTAAAAAATGACCTAAATTTCTAAGCTGCCTGTGCGGCAGTGAACTCGCGTCATCAACGCTAAATCGCTGCTCAATATTTCTAAGCTGCCTGTGCGGCAGTGAACGCTTTTTAAAAACGGCGCGATTCTTTTTTTATTTTCTAAGCTGCCTGTGCGGCAGTGAACGCCCTTCATGATCACGCATTGCAAGACGCAAGTTTCTAAGCTGCCTGTGCGGCAGTGAACTATCTATGTAATGCAGTTGTCCCGCATCACTTTTTCTAAGCTGCCTGTGCGGCAGTGAACCCCTCGCCATCTTCTCCGCCAAAGAGGTTATATTTCTAAGCTGCCTGTGCGGCAGTGAACATTATTGAAACGGATCATCCGTAGTGGGCGTTTTTCTAAGCTGCCTGTGCGGCAGTGAACTTTGCGTGATAATTTAAACCCGATTGCTAGTTTTTCTAAGCTGCCTGTGCGGCAGTGAACGTCAACTGCAATGAACGTGTATTGATGCCCTTTTTCTAAGCTGCCTGTGCGGCAGTGAACTGACAGGTGCGCATATCTGCTAGTAACAGATATTTCTAAGCTGCCTGTGCGGCAGTGAACAGTATCTCTATAAGCAGTTAATATTTTGTGGCTTTCTAAGCTGCCTGTGCGGCAGTGAACTGTCGTTCGATATTAATCTTTGGGCTTATATTTTTCTAAGCTGCCTGTGCGGCAGTGAACAATATTCGCCGCCTTCTGATGAAGATTTCCGATTTCTAAGCTGCCTGTGCGGCAGTGAACATCATGATCACAGCCTAGTGATATATAAAGATTTTCTAAGCTGCCTGTGCGGCAGTGAACTACTGATGGAAAAATATTTAATGGAATATCTTTTTCTAAGCTGCCTGTGCGGCAGTGAACCACTGAATATAAACCCCGGATACCTAATAACATTTCTAAGCTGCCTGTGCGGCAGTGAACCTACTGCTTTAAAACTACCGCTTGCCATAGTTTTTTCTAAGCTGCCTGTGCGGCAGTGAACATGAAACATAGATCAATTGGGTATCGCTTAAATTTCTAAGCTGCCTGTGCGGCAGTGAACGTACGCCTGGCTTTGGATTGCCTTTCGCATCTTTTCTAAGCTGCCTGTGCGGCAGTGAACCAGACCAGCGAGCGGGATATTTTGCGAAAACATTTCTAAGCTGCCTGTGCGGCAGTGAACGATTATTGGGATTAATTAAAACCAAAGCTTTCGTTTCTAAGCTGCCTGTGCGGCAGTGAACGCTTGTTGATGCGATGGAAGATTTTAAAACCATTTCTAAGCTGCCTGTGCGGCAGTGAACCAATAAATCCAAGTTTAGTTAATCGCCTGGCTTTTCTAAGCTGCCTGTGCGGCAGTGAACTTTCCTGGTCTTTGTCTTTTTTCTATTCCCAATTTCTAAGCTGCCTGTGCGGCAGTGAACATACATATATTGCAACAAATCAAGTTATTGATTTTCTAAGCTGCCTGTGCGGCAGTGAACGATTGGGCCGATCAGTTAATTCCAGAGCTGCATTTCTAAGCTGCCTGTGCGGCAGTGAACTGTCCAAAATCTGCTTTAGAGCATCTTTTGATTTTCTAAGCTGCCTGTGCGGCAGTGAACAGTGCCGTAGCTGTGAGATGATGGATATACAATTTCTAAGCTGCCTGTGCGGCAGTGAACTTCTGTCCACGCCTCTATGTGATCACTCTCAATTTCTAAGCTGCCTGTGCGGCAGTGAACTAAAATAAACAGCGTGGCTATGGGTGTAAAAATTTCTAAGCTGCCTGTGCGGCAGTGAACAATTGCGAAATTAAAAAAGGTTTTTAAATAATTTTCTAAGCTGCCTGTGCGGCAGTGAACGGCAAAAAATCTGAAAACTAATACGAGATAATTTTCTAAGCTGCCTGTGCGGCAGTGAACAACACGGGGCAATCGAAAATGGACAACGTCACTTTCTAAGCTGCCTGTGCGGCAGTGAACTAGAGTTTATAAGCAAAAAAATAAGTTGCAACAAACACTTAACTAACATTGGCCTAGTTTTACCAATGTTTTTGAGCGCGACTGCAACTTATTGATTGTTAGTCAGATTTTTAAAGAGCTTTTTTGATTGGTCAATGCTTAAAAATTTTAAGCTAGCCAACCAAAGAGTTGATACCACCTCCCTTAAATACTTTTCTTCAGCATTTTCTTTTTTGCAGGCGGCAAATAATTTTGTCCTGTCACTACTTTTTTTCCTGTTTTACTTTCCAGTTCCATACGCGCCTTTTTCGCAATACGACCGCCGGTTTTTGCAGCAACTGTATTTTCCTTCATACCCGTTGCTTCAACACTTTCAGCAATTTGACGAGTAGATAATTCCGCTAACGCAGTAAAAATTAATTCGGCTTCACTCATATGATCACGCAAATTATGATCTTTAAGATTTTTCATTTTTTTATGCGATTTAACACTGACCTCTGCCCACTCTTGATGAATAATATTGGTCAGAACGGCAAATTCTTCGCCTTGCTTGATGTCGTGATCGCTCCAATAATCCGTTAATTTATTGCGCGTCTCTTGACCCGTCATGCGCTGCTGAATCCATTTCTCACTACGTCCGTGTTTTTTCCAAGTCTCACGAGCACGGTCTAATGAGCGAGCTGGATCAGCCATTTCCTGCATACGCTCATACCCCACTTTTGCTAACCACAATTTAATGGGTTCGGCTTTTGGGCTGGGCACAGACTGCACTAATCTGAGCAAAGTTTCTGCGGTGGCTACGTCGGTTAGCCGATCTTTTCCGTCGCTCGCCGTCATCTTCAACTGGTTACAGGCTGTAACCAGTTGACTGCCTTCTTTGTTTAAGCGATTTTTCAAAACCTTCCAATAATTTCTGGAAGCTTGATGATCAGGCTGCTGCGTTAACACCTGAATAATATCTATCACCGAAAACCACCAAGTTTCCGATTCCTCATCGTAGATGCGACGAATTTGATGGTCTTCAAATAAAGCTAGGTTGGTGTTCATGGTGCAGCTCCTTGCTTCCTCTATTAAAAATCTGGAACAGTCACGGTTGGACTTAAGCCATAAAGACTAAAACTTCCTTCAATCGATTTGTCTGATTCGGTTTTTTTGATAAACAACCGAAAATCCTGGCCACCACTTAAACTGCGTAGATGAATAAAAGGTAATTCAGATACTCTCCTTTCAACCTTCTCTAATTTTTTCATCGCTTCTTCCAGACTTATTTTTTCATGCTGAGCTTTTCTTCGTGCCAATCTCTCAATATTAGATTTCACTTGAACACGGCTAAAACACGTATATCGAGATACGTCTTTAGGCACGTCGCGTATTGAGGTGATATGAACATAATCGCTTAAGCGAGATAGCCATTTTTGCAGGTCTAGTTTTTCGAGTTGAGTTTTTTCAGACGAAAATAAACGGCATTTACCCCCTAAAATACCAAATTTATTTCCCATTTTATATTCTGGAAAAGATAGACCAATCGCTACTTTCTTCTCGCCATTTTGATTTTCTACAAAACTCAAATGAAGCTGCCCAAATACTTGAGACCAAAGCTTAAACAACCCTACATCAGGATTAGATAATAATGTAATTTCTACGTAGTAATTCATGCCTGCCCCTTACGTCCTAATGTCTTCAACATAAGCCAACCCCTTTTTTCCAAGATAAAAGCTGGAAACGCCTGCGTATTCGATACGCCGCACTAAATCTCTAGTGTCAATTGGCAGCTTTACATTAATCACTAACTTGCCAGAGTGCTTATTAATTTCAGCGGGTGTCCTTACTGTTTTTTTCCGCCCACCTGCTAGTGGGTTAAGAAAATCTCTTATTCCGTTAAATGAAAAACTCTCTTCAGCAAAACCACTTAGTTTATTTTCATTTAAAAAATTTACTATTTTTCTATCCCTTAATTGCTGAGCGTTTGAATAGAGTGCTGCGCCAAACAGAGCCATAGGATACACACCACCTTTGTTTTCTAATTTTGGATATTTTGATACGGATTTTTTTAGTGCGATATCAAGATTAGCGAATACATCATTCTTATGTAGCTCCAAAATTTTCGTCTTAATTTCCTCAATGAAGTTAGTTTTTTTAGTTAACTGGCTTTGATATTTTTTGTCATTCTTATCAAGGTCGCTTATTTCTTGCTCTACCTTTGCTATCCTTTGCTTAAATCGATCTAGGATTGTTTCTATAAACTCCAACTTTTCTAAAGCCTGTATCTCCCTGATCCTATTCAAGATATGATTGAGCGAAACATCACCCATTGCAGCTTCACTAATTGAGCCTTGGTTTAAATAATTGCACACTTCTTCAACGCTCAAATCCAAAACATGCCATAAGTTTTTAGAGTATGGTGAGCTAAATAGCTGGCAATTATCTGGGATGACACCCAGATAAGAGCTTTGAGCACAGCGATTATCTGACTTATTAACAACAATCACTTTTTCAGAAACATTTTTCCGTTCCCCGTTGTAAGAGAAAGATATAGCATCTTCCATATCCTTAAAGTAATAATCGTCTGCTGCTCTAGCTTGGTAGAGCTTCCGCTGATCTCCAATTAATCGGCAAAGCACACCCAGCACTGTATTTTTAGTTAGTGTTTTATCAGTGGATTGCTCAGACTTCGTGGTAGCAAAAAACTTTCTAACCTTAGGTACAAGTTTTTTTCTTTTTACCTCTAACGCATCTTCACCCTCCAAAAAACCATTTTGCCAACATGAATCAAAGTTGATTACTATTTCAACGCCTTCATCATTCATATTGTTCCCCTTTAAAATATTCAGCATATTTACGCTGTTCTTTGTCGGGCTTTATCACATCAAGACCTTTTGATTTAATTCGCATCGTATCTTTTGCTAAAACACTATCGTTATAATCAAAATTAACTTCTTCTACACACATATAGCCTTTAGCTTGATGTACAGATAGGTTTTCAATGAGATATTTCATTGTATTCACCATTACATCAATTGCATCATCATTCAAAATAATTCCATCTTCTCCATAATTAAATAATGTGCCTTGTCTGACACAGTTCTTATAATAAACCGCTTGAATATTAGAATGCCCCTCGTATTTGCAACCATTATATTCTTTATCTAATTCAACCTGTTGGTTGTAATAAGTACTGAGATTTTCATCAAGCTCTTGCAGCATTTTTGTCAGCCGTTCTGCCAGCTTTTTACCATCTTTATCGTTGTCTATGTTCATAGCCTTTCGACTAAAAGTGTCATCGAGCGAAATAAACTGTAACTGCTCAATGCTAATTGAACCATAACCGAGGTAGCACGTGTCACCAAAGGTTATTTTTGAATAGATGGTTGCATTACCTTTATCACCTTTTTTCTCTTTACTACCAGAAGTGGAAAATTGTTCAAAGTTACCTTGATTTTTTTTCTCAACAAAATCCGTGATAAGTAATGGACTGGTTCGTTTATATTCGGCACCTGATACAGCAATGACATAACCACGCAAAAGACCTGTGATTGAACACAACAATTGAGCCATGTCTTTAACCACTTCTGGGTTTTGCATATCAACAGAATATTCTCTAAAGATATGGTGACGAATACAATTTTGACTGATATACAAAGGCGTTTTCTCAAAATCCACCTCTTCTGGCCATTTGTATTTAGGATTTCCATCTTCAAATGCACCGTTAATTGATGTATAGCTTCTTAATTTTGGGATATTATGATTATTTCTTGTAGTTAATTTATCATCTTTACCAACAGTTTTTACTGTTGTTGAGCCATTCCAATTAACCACGCCATGACCTCTGGCAACCACCTTAAAATCAACACTTCTAATACCAGTTATTTTATTCATCGCTATCATCCTCTACGTTAGTTAAACAACTTAAATCCAAAGTTCCAATGACTTGTTTACTACAAAAACAATAAAAAATGGCATGCTTATCGTTGCCACCAAAGTGCTTAATATCTTCTTCTGTGTAGCTTAGATATATCGGGTAATCTGAACTTCTGGCTTCTTTTATAAGCAAGTCTGGGGGGCGTGGTTTACCACCTCCGTTGATATTGTAATGTACTTTATACATTTTGGTGACTAAATCTTTATCTGGAATTTTACGACCATATCCAGTCACGAAATCTACACTCGCAGACAAGTTATCAATTGGAGTTTTATCATCCAACGGCTCAACATATGCGTACTCATTAAGAACTCTAGGTGCAATTAAGTTTTCTAAATCACATTTAGCCATTTGCACAAACACATTATTACCGCGCAAACTCTTACTACTAGATTTCAGCACATTTGAATCATTTTTAGCCCCCTTAGATTTGATTAAAATCGGGTCAGTCACTTTTTGATTGATTAGATTACTACTGCGCAACAATGCTTTGGAAAGGTCATCAATTAATTTTCTGTTTGTTAAATGGGTTTTATAAAAATCACTGTAAAGTCCATATAAAAATTCAAGCGTGAATGATGTTTTTGGTAATTTATCTTTTAAAAAATCCAGCCAAAGCAGGGTAATTTGAAATTCATTATTCCGTGATAAGAGCGTTGCGCAATTACCAATGCCTTTACCTGCACCGATGGTTTTTGGAATAGCCAATTTGAAAACATTAATACGATTAGCGTTTTCACCAAAGCGGTCTAATCTACCCATCCGTTGCAACATATTTTCAGGGGTGGTGATTTCACTGACCATATGCTTACAACTAATATTAAGTGAAGCCTGAACAA
>JAHFSE010000048.1 GCA_023265895.1 Gammaproteobacteria bacterium | reverse complement strand
GCATCTCGCAGCTGCCATAATTCCTCAAATAATTGATTCAATATCTCAGTACCCAATCCATCGCTCGACAAAAAAACAAATAACACCAATTGATTCTCTTCTTTCAAACCAATATTCCATTGCCTAGGCTTCCATTCCTCAGCATTAATCAAACTGAATAACGTCAACCATGTTTGATCCAGAGCAAATGCCGTATATTGTCTTTTTATAAAACACAACAGCCCCTCTCCAATCACTTCAAATCCAATCACATCGTCATTTTCACATCGAAAATGAATTTCAGTTTCTCCATTTGGAGACACATCTGAAAAACCAAACCCTTGACCAAAGCTTTTTAATATATCTATCACCAAAGTGCTCACTCAACCTCCATAATAAGATTTCAAACCTCATTACGCTTCACATTCATTCTCGATGGCAATGTCTAACGTTTTCTGAATTGTTTCTAAGGCTCTCACTCTCTCTGCATCATTGCGAAAAACACCAATAGGGACAAGCCGCACGATATTTTTAATGCCTGTAATCAAATTAATACGTCCAACAATATGCTTAATGCCAACCTGCTGCACCACAAAATCTAGCTTACGCTGAATACCCGACTGATTGACAGCGCCATCAAAAAACTCAATGACACCTTCACTCAAAGAATCTTCTGCTTTATCCGAAAGAAAATACTTTTTCTTTAATCGCTTATACAAAACATCTGATTCATCATGTAACTGCCCTAAAATTCTCAATTGATAAATATCTTTTAAAATAGCCGCTAATTTTTCCTGGCAGATAGAGGCGCCATCAGCTTCCATATCAGCAACTAAAGCTTCTTCTAAAAAAGCACAGGATTTTCTAAATTTTTTCTTACCAAATCGAGCAGTTAGTTTTTTATAAACTTCCCACAAAACTTCATAATTTAATACGCAATCTCGATATAATTGACGCAACTCACCCAGAGGACTTTGCTCAAACTCTGACACAAACTTCTCAGCAATAATGGAAATATTAATGCCTGCTCTTACTTGCTCACCTAACTCATCCACAAATTGTCGTAATTGCGTGTTAATTTCACTATTTAACTGACTGAGATGATGAACATGCTCACCATCCGCACCATTTTGCGCAACCAAAAAGGATAAACTTTCTGATACTTCTGCTTTAGCTTTTAATAAAGCGACATATTGATGAGAGACATCGGAAAATCTAGTCAGGAATTTTGTCAATGCAAGCTTGGGAGTATCTTGCCTTTCCTCTAAAAGCTGCTTGACCGCCTCATTCAAAGTGTCTTCTGATAAATCAGGCAGCTTATCCAATAACTGTTGTACGTTGTCTTCCTGACCAAAACCATTCAGTAAGCGGGTAGCAACCTCCGCTTTTTCAGCCTTCTCTTTTTCTTCTGGCTTCATTTTTTCTGCAGCGCTAAAAGTTAATTCTTCTGCGCTATCTTTCAGCACAGCCAAAATATCCTTTACTCTCATCTGAGGTACTGATGCACTTGAAAACTGTCGCTCATCTAATCGACGATCACGAGCAAAACTAATTTCTTCCGAGTTTTCAGCAAAATTCATATCAGGCGTCAACATCAAGGTAAGCGGCTGCCCACGATATTCCCTAGTGATGGGCACAATTGGAGGTAGAGCCATCACCTTAGTCATATTTGAAGACGCTAAGCCCGCTACCTGTTGAACCACCATAAGCTCCTAAACTATTACTCGCAATTTTTATCCCATGCTATTTCTTAAACAGCTAATAGAATCATAATGTTGTAACCTAACAGACGGTGTGAAATTATTCAGGAAATCTGTTAAATTTTGTAGGTATATCAACGCCGCTCACTTATCCTGCTTACAAGATTCTTTAGCTTAACAAGAAACCACCTAAATTAACGGATGAATAGGCCAAACTTTTGACGACACGAAGCTCAAGCCTCCAGAAAAATTAAAAAAAGTATAGCGTATGAATCTTAGCCACGTATTAAAAAGACCCTTCTTATTAGGCACATGGAAAACATGAACCGTTACGAATAGAACATGGCTGCAAATAATGTGGTTCGATATAGTGCTCTACATCTGCTTCACTAGATCTATGAAAGTTACTAATATGTTGAGTTTAACTGTATCAGATCATACCATCTCTGCGATGGATCACACCTCCGACTCAGACCAAACTTTTTTTCGTCACGGTTTAGCCGAATCTATTTTAAATAATCACACTGCATACGATACCATACTCATATCGTCCATGGCTGGGTTTGGCAAAACAACCACCGTTAAATATTGGTTATCTACCATTGAGCAACCATTTATTTATCTTGACCTCACCGACCCTATAAAAACACCAGCAGAACTCATCGCTTATTTAAAAAATAATACCTTTCAAGATACAACAATCTCCAAGCATAATGACGATGCTCTTGCAGAAAGTATGGAAATATTATTACGTTATGCTAAAAAAAATAACGATGTCTACAGCCCACTTATTTGCGTATGGGATATGGGCATACAGCCATTTTCAGAAACATTATTAGATTTTTTTATTCATTGCGCACAAGATGCTGAAAAAAAAATTTCTTGCATTATTCTTTCTAGATATATCTGGCCTACTCGCTTCAATAAAACACTTTCCAATCTTAAAGTACTCGACCAAAACATTTTAAAATTAAGTGAAAAAGAATTTTTCTTACTACTTAAAAGTGAACCCTCTCCGTATATGATGAATAAACATCGCATGTTGAAAAAATTTTATATGGATTCTCAAGGATGGCCAATTATCCTTTATTTTTTAAAAAACCAATCTGCTCAACAGATTTTATCTTGGCAACCAATAACGCAATCTGCCCATTTTTTACATCGAGTTTATGACTATATTGAAACTCAACTCATTCAAATACTAGATATAAATCAACAAATTCTTTTACGCTATATTGCGCTGCTGCCAGGCACACCAACGCGTTTATGTGCTCAATTGCTTTCTATCCATGAAAATGTATGCCAACAAAAAATTCAAACACTGCATGAACTTCAGCTTATTGAATATTCTGAGCAAAAAGGCTGGTACATCACTCAACCCTTACTGAACCAGTTCTTTCAATATAGAAGCAATAAAGCGCATTATTTATCAACAGATTCGTTTATGCAAACTGCAATAGAGTGGTATGAAAATCATCAGATGATTACCCATTTAATTGAGGCTTATCTGCAATTAAATGATTGGCAACGAGCAACACAACTGATTGAGCAGCATGCTACGAACCTTATTCATCGTGAAAATTGGCAAACCATTATTTCGTGGGCTGAAAAATTACCTCAAGAAATTTTAGATTCCGAATCCAAGATTTCGGCTCTTAGCGCATGGCGTTATACTCACTTCAATAAATCATGCAGCCTGCCACTGCTATTTTCCGATCATGACTTGGTATCAATACCCACCAATCGAGCTTCTAGTATTTTACCCTCCATGAATTATTTGAACGTCAATGTCTCTCATCTATCTAATATTAGTCATGCAGCAAACGAAATCCATTACAAACCCATGATTAAAACAACCCCTCCCTTACCTCATAACACCCATTTAAGCACGATCAAAATAACAACCGATCTATTTTTGTCAGCACTAAAACAAATCAGTTCAGAAGATTTTTCTGACGCTTATGTAAGTTTAAAAAAACTCATCACGACAGCCATGCCAGATATTAATACGACTTTTGTATTTAACGGATTATCTTTATTAAGTTTAATCGCTCATAGATTAGGTCAATCAGAGGACCTCATTGAAGTTTGCGAAAAAGTGACTCGATGGGCAACAGAGCATCATTATCAGAATTATCCCTTATCCGCTTGGCTACAAGGCGCTCTCTGCATCACAGCGTTAGAAAGCAATCATCTGTCGCTCGCAGAATTTCACTGGCAATCACTCAGCGCGCTACTAGAAGAAGAAATTGATCCAATCCATAAATTTTTTGTTTATTATTTAAAAGCTAAAATTACCTTCAGCCAAATGAAATATGATTTAGCGAAAGATTCGCTAGAAACAGCTGAAATCTATCTCACTCAAAGCGCCTATCACTTTATTGAAACATTAACGTCTACGGCGCATTTAAAAGCAAGCATCTACTTTATGACTGAAGCGTTAGAGCAAACAAAATCATTGCTATTACACACGACGCAACAGGCGCAAAATAGCTCCTATAAAATCAGCGCCTATAGCAAAATTTTTTATATTCATTTATTGATTCACAATAAAGCAGAAAAAAATCGTCAACTTCTTGAATTATTGACTGCAGCAGTACAAAAACACGACTTTCATATACAAACTTATTACCACACCATTTCAGCTTATTTTTATCATCAGCAAGGCGATCAAAAAAATGCTTTTCAGGCATTAGATCAAGCTATTGCTCTTTGTGAAAAATATAGCTATATCAGAACACTGCTCGACTTTGGCAAACCCATGGGTTACTTACTCATGGAAGCGCATCAAAAAGATCCATCTTCATGCTTTAAAAATCAATTGTATGAAGCGATTAAAAATGAACCTTATTATGATTCTCTCAACACTCAATTAATCACGCTCAGTAAACGAGAAAAAGAAATTTTAAATTTATTGTCTGCTGGATATTCTAATAAAAAAATGGCGCAGATGCTTTCTCGGTCTGAAGGCACCATTAAAATTCATCTACATAATATTTATAAAAAGCTCGGCGCAACCAACCGCGTACAAGCCATCCAGAAATATGCGGATTTTTTATAAATTTTATCTTAGACATAAAAAAGGAGGCTAAACGCCCCCCTTTTTTTATTCTACTAAGCAATCTGTACCTCTAAGCAAAAGCCCGAATCAGTGCACTATTGATCTCATGTACTGAATCAACCAAGCTTTTGAAAGCCGACACCACATCGTCAGCAAATTTCTGACTGGCATCCATCAAATCTTGATCATTATCTTTCAAGAGCTGACTTTGCTCAGCAGCGGCTTCTTCTCTCTTCTGCGCAGCTTGATCCATGGAAGCCAAGTATTGCCCAACTGCATTACCCACTTGCCCCAACGCTTGCCCTAGCACGGTAACAGCATTTCCCAACATCGCAAAGGACTGCGAACGGGTCCCTAAGTTCTGCACATTCTGCGTCATCTGGGTAACTTTTGCTTCTTGAGCAGCGATAGTTTGCGGAGTAGACTGCTTGCCCCCCGAGTTGATGCCGCTTTTCATGCTCTGCAACGTCTTAGTTTCTTGAGCCAACTCATTAGCTTGTTTATTGGCACTACTCGCAAAACTAGCGCCCTTAGCCGCCACACCCACGCTGATACAGCCCACCGCGATAGTTACTGCTGCACTTACGATAGCACCGATAAATTGCTTTAACCCAGCGCTCTCAATTTTATCTGCCGCTGTCATCAGCTCATCATAGTGAGCTTGAAAATCAGAAACTCGACTTTCACGAGCTGTTTTTTTCATTAACAGCTCTAATTGTAAAATGAGCATCATAGCTAACATCAAATCCGCAGCGGTGGAATTACTGGCTGAAGAAATATCAATATTGCTAAAATCAATTCCTGGTATAGGTAATTCCAGATCAGGTATCGTATAGATGCCATCAGATACGCTGACCTTGAGACTTACATCCGATACACCATTATTATTACCACCATTAAAATCCTGACGCTGTAATACGTTATTAATCACCGTAATATTCGGGTCACTGGAATTGAATGCAACCGTACCATCAACATTCACCTGCAATTCATAATCACCATTGGTAAGATGAATGCCTTGGCTATTCAAATAATTAAAAATTGCTTGCGGATCTACATTATTAAGCGCTTCTAACATATTGGTATCCTCCTATGCTGCAACTGCAGTCATATTGCTAATGGTTGCTGTATGGGCTTCTGCATCACTTTTTAAAATAGATGCGATGGTAGAAGTATCTTGTGCAAGTTTCTTCATCAATTCGGATAGAAAGGTATTATTACCTTCTATAACTGCCATTAATTTTTGCAAATAAGCAGCCAATCGTTTGCTCTCTGCTTGGAGATCAGAGGTTGCTTTATCATCCACTGCATGCACCGCAGCAGCCGACCCTTGACCAATCATGGCCATACCTTCAGCCAGTTGTAATACAGCAAAAATCTTATTGGAAACTGCATCCATTTTAGTTGATGCCACTTTCGCGGTTTGATCAGCAACTTCACTTAACTTCGCAGCATTGGCTGATTCATCGGCGGTGGTTGCAACTTTCGCCGCATCGCCTGCCTCAACACCTAACTTAGCTGCATTGGTCGCAGCACGTGAAGCGCCGACACCACCAACAATCGATAAAGCAATAATGACCACCATCACAAAAATTTGCGCGGCTAATTCTGCATAATCTTTTGGCACACCCATCGCCTCAAACCATTTGGCCATGCCAGAAATCATGTGGCCACCGGTTTCTGTATCTACTTGCATGGCAACCATGAGTAATGCGGCCGTTAATAGACAAGCACCCACCGCAGCACCCACACCGCTGGCAATTAAAATCGCTGCAGTGAGCACGGCAAACGCGGTAGCAATCCAACCAAATACTTTATCGACCAAACCTGATTTTTGAGCATCTTTGCGTTTTTCGTCGGCTTCTAATATTTTTTGCTTCTGCTCTTCATGAGCTTTGGTGTTGTCATTCTTAGAAGCTTGCTGAATGTTGATCACATTCTTTAACATGCCATCGTTGGTTAAAGACTTGAGGTACGCAACCATAATCAACATAGAAGAATGATCAAATAATTTCCCTAAGAAATCGTTGGTGCCGGTTTCACTGGCACGATCCAACGAAGCGCTAGAAGAAAAATAACTCAACGCCTGTTCCAATAAATGCACCATCTCGTAGTTGGTCATTGGATTTGGCGCATCCAAGGTCGGAATAGATAAGCTACCATCACTATTAATAGACAGCGTTAGATCAGATGCACCATCACCAAAAAGCACACCCACACTACTGAGCGCTGCATTAATTTGCTGCAAATCATTTGGATCAGCGCGATCGCTCTCAATGGAAGCCTTACCCTCAACATCAATCTTTAGGGTCAGTACAGCTTCAGGATCTAAGTTAATATCGTCATCTGGATCGTTATTTTGATTCACTTGACGAATATAGCTATTAATCCAATCAACGGATTGACGGCTATCATTATCGGTATACATACTCATAACTCATACTCCACATAACAAAGACAATAACCGGGCGCTATCACACGCCGACCATTAATTACCCTGCCTGTTTCATTTGCCTCTTACGTTTCACTAACTCCAACATTGCATTGGCTTTTTTTCTGACGTCAACATGTGTGGCCAAATCTTCTCCCCACAAACTGGATGCGTAAAAACCACTCTCTGCTTCATCGAGATTACCCATTGCTAAATGACATAAACCCGCCTGCAAGGGATGTTCTGGATTATCTTTATCTAAAAAATAACAAGCCGTATAAGTATTGATTGCTTCCGCATATTTTTTTAATACAAATTGAGTCGCCGCCAAAGCCTTAAAATATTTCACACTAAAATGATCATACATACATAACCATTGAAATAATTTATTCGCATGATCATAGTTGCCCGATTGATAATGCTGATATCCGGCCGCATACATGGCTTCCATGGTGTGCTCATCAATATTTCTAAAGCTCTTGAGCGTATTGCCCGCAACGATATGCTCTAACAGTTGCGCTAATAATGCTTCGTTATTGTTGTTGTCTAATTGCATAGTCATGAGCCTCTATCTACCTATGTTACCCACCACCGTTGAAACCAATGTATGATTCGCCGTTAAGAATTCAGAAATCGTTTGATTAAATTCGTTGGATTTATTAATGAGACTTTGCAAACGAGTCAACATCTGTTGGCTCAAACTATTTTTAGAATCGATATCCGATTGCACATCTTGGCTCAAAGCATCATATCCAGCTCTATTAAATTCCTTAGTAGACCACACCTCACTCGTCCCCATACCCGTGACATAACGGTTGGCATAGGCAAGCAACGTCATTGATGATTCTGTTTCAGGATCTACCACTGTCTCACCAAATTGAATCACAATATAATCGTCATCATCCTCAGCAGCCGCCCTTCTTGTTTTTATATGGGCCAGCAATTTACCTAAAATTTCCAAAGCCTTATTTTCTAGATTTACTTCTGCGGTTTGTACCCGAATTTGTGCTTCAATACGCACTGCTCTATTGCCATAAACCGCATAAATAACCAATTGAATGGGATAAGTTGCCAATTGATCATTGGTTAAATCGGTTGGCTGCGCTGGACTGATGGCCATGACTTACGTTCTCCATACAAAAAATTTAAATACAACAGACTACCAAGAGCCATTAATAATTTTTGAAACAATACCATGGAATAATACGGAACAATTGGAACCTGCAGAATAGAGTTCGGACATTCGAGATTGTAGTGCTTGAAAATCTAAATAAACTTTTTTAGATAACTCGTTATATTTATCCGAATACAAATTACAAGCAGAAATGAGTGCGCTGGCTTCAATAGAAGCGGACGATGTATACCCTTCAGCGGTTAAAAAATTTCTTGTGTCATTGGATAAATCCGCCCAATTAATGGTTGTCTTTCCAGCCTTCGCAGCCTTCGTTTTCTCTGCTAATACATTGTTTAAGGCATCCGTCGCTTTTTGCAAACTCTGCGTGGAAGTTTGTACCTCCCCGGCTTTCACACGAACTTCATCACCAACACTATTGCCTAATGTTAAAAAAACGTAGGCCAACGCCTCACCAGTAGACATAGAATCAAAATCAGGTATCTGGGCGCCATTTGTAGGAGGTGAAATAGATGACATAAATCTCTCTAAAATAAATAAGGGTCACGATGATTTCTATTACAGCTACACTATATAAAACCAAGCGTCGCTAAAACATATATCTCTTGATCTAAAAAATCCTATTTTGCTTTTATAAATCAGTCAGCTTTTTTTAACTGAAGACGTCGAGCACGCCATTGTCGATATCCCTCGACGGTTCCACCCAACCATTGCTGGCCAGACTTATCCGTTTCAACCACTTTAGCGCCCAATATTCGATAAAATTTTTCTAATCTTGAAGCGCTTAAACCAGTTTCCTTCGAAATGACGGGGCGCACTAAACCTTTAACACCCTCAATCTTTAATTCCGGGCGAATTAAACAATCAAAAAACCATAACAAATCGGAAAATTGATTCGTAAGTCCGGCCTTTTGAGCCATACTTTCGTAATAAATAATCACAACAGTGGCAACTTCTTCATCCAATCGATAGGCAATTTTGGTTTCACCACGAGTAAATAGTCCACCCAAAACAATTCTGCTGCCTGTTAAATAATGGGGTGCAATCTCAATATTTAATCCTCGCAGAAAAACAGTTAAAGCGTCATTAGATGAATAGAGCTCCATAAAAAACCTCACCATCAAAGAAGATGGTTTAAACAACTAAATCATATTAAAACGATGACGACTGGTATTTTTTGCCACTCGACTCTGATGCTCATCAGGTTCTTGTACCGATTTAGCCGGGATGACCTCCTCTGATTCCAGTAAATGTCCATAACCCATTTGTTTAATGGTCTGCACTGCATAGTGATAATCTTGTTCTGAAACTTTTATTTGCGAAAGTGTCTCTTGGGTAATACCCAAGGCTTCTAATCTTTTTTTATTTTCATCTAAGTAAGCCAGCGCCGAAGTCACTGCTTCATTACTTTCAGCAATAAAATTTTCTAATTCAGCTAATTTCTGATCTATCGCTAATTCTGTTTTATCTTTATCCGTCATAAAAATACCCCAAGACTATCTCAAAAATTCATCTGATTTTCTAAAGCATCAACTATTCTCTTGTTGTTGCAATTGCCGCATGATTTCCACAATGGAATCCATCTGATGTTGTAAACTTAATTCAATCACCTCAGTTCTCGTCTCCAACATACACATGTCATAAGGAACATTTAAATCACCGATGACTTGAATATGATTGACAAACGGATGCCCTTCTATTGCTGCCTTTATTCTCAGCTCTACTGACTCAACTAACTCAAGATTGACAATTAATTTAACCGCAGATTTTTTAGTATATTTGGCCAACGCTTGCTGCACCATTCCAACAATTAAAGCTTCTGGTGCAATCTGCCCAATAATTTTATTGAGCGTTGATGAAACTGTTTTGTGCAAAGAATGCTCTAATTCCTGCAAATAAACCGCATGTTGCGCATAGATTTTTTGAACGGTATGTGCTCGTTCCTCTTGCGCACGGAGCATGCCCTCTTCATAACCCCGCTGTTTTTCCTGCTCATATATTTGATGGGAAGCATCTAATATTTCGCGTTCATGGGCGCGGGCTCTTTTAACAATTTCATGAGCATGATGAAAATCCGTATATTCACGGGCTCGAATTAATTTTGCGCCCACTGAAAGAGCGATCTGTTGATCTTCTATACGAAAATAGGTCGACATGTAAGCCCTAAATCAAATATTAACTTTCTCGCCACTTTATAAATAGAAAGGCTATCCACCATTCTTTTTTCCATATTTTTTTTGCCTGCAGACACTTCAAATATTTCTGCATACTGTTTAGGCAATTTCAGCATCATGCGCTTCTTCAGCGCGATGGGTTCATCAACATACATCAAAGCTAAACAACGAATGCCACATAACATCATTCGATGGGTCATTTCTTCTCTAGTCTTATCGGCAAAATCCAACTTCATTCCAACCAACCCAAAGAGAGCGTGTGGTTGATAAAAAACTGCGCTTTTCTTAGCAAACTCGAAATCTTTCTCGCCCAGCATATCCTTTAAAACTCGCAGAGTACCACCATCAATTACCTTTTTAATGAAAGGACTGACACAAACCAATCCTAAATAATGCACCAAATACAAAAGCTCACGATTTTCCATTAAAGAAAAACGAGAGAGCTGAGTATCAAAATTTATATAAATTTCATCCTGGAGATCAAACAGCTTTTTTAAAAAATTCGATATTGAGAATTGGCTATTTGAATACTGTTGGAATAGAGAAATTTCATTAAAAAAGGGCGTTGCCTGTTCATACCAACTCGGATGAACATGCCGACAAAATAAATAATTAAATTCGTAGATGAGAGGAAACAATTGAACTTGAATAGGATCAACGGCTAGCATATTCAGTAAACCACGCTTAAGATTACTTAGCTTTTCTCTTCAGAATAAAAAATACAATGCCGCCAACACCCAATAAAATAACGATCAGTAGTGCACCCATGAGATAGGGCTCCCAGGAGGAAAATACACTCTGAGTAATAGAGGAACCACCAGCCAGCTCAACGGAAGGTTTATGGGAAGGAAATAATACCACCGAAATTTTTTCGTAATCTAAGCCTTCAATACTGTTGTTAACTAATAATTTAATTTGAGGAATATAGGCTTGTAAATTGCTGCCTTCTGTATATTTAATAAATACTGAAGCACTGGACGGATTTTTAATTTCTCCAGAGTTATCTGGATCAGGCAGAACCACATGCACTCTGGCTGTCAACACACCATCTAAGTTACTGAAAGTTTCTGATAATTCTTGCGATACAGCGTAAACATACCGTGCACGCTCTTCTAGCGGAGAAGAAATAAGCCCTTCTTTGGTAAAGATGGTACCTAAACTACTAAACTTTTCTTTTGGATAGCCATTTTCTTTTAGCAGCTGAATTGCCTGCCCCATGTCTGACTGACTCACCCAAACCGATGCGGTTTCTTTTTTGCCTGTGACTTTTTCAGCATCAATATCATGCTTGAGCAATAAAGCGACCATTTCATTGGCTTCATTCTCAGAAATTTGTGAAAATAATTCTGTTCTGCAACCCGCCAATAAAAAAAGCACTGCAAGCAAAAAAACTCGCAGTGCATTTTGAGAAATTCGCATCTTCATAAAGATCAACCCACTCACTTTACTGCTGCTTAAGAAAAGTCTCCACATGATCGGTTACTTTATGCGCCATAGCATAGCCCACCTGAACTTCTATTGAAGTCATAGCCATATTCATCTGAAGCTTCACCAGCTCTTGAGGATTAGTAAAACTATCCATACTAATGCTACTCAAAAGTTTACTGACGTCCGTATTAATTTTATGACTAAAATTTGAAATGCTGTTTAAGATCGTATCACCCGGAGTCGAAGGAACAACAACCGGCGCAGGGTTAACATTGTCAGCAGCATTGTTACTCATCGCGCTAACCATTTGCTGCAATTCATCCACACCAGCAGAACCATTTCCACTCGGCATAGCATCAGAGAAATCATGACTGCCAGCCAGACCTGTTTGAATACTAGAAAAGCCGACTTCTAAACCTGACATACTTATTTTCCTCAAGCCTGTGGAATCATCACAACCCCAAAAACTTCGAAGCAAAAAACTTTGGGCTAACCCTAAGAAACATCAACCATTTTTAATTCTTTCAACAGATTGTCAGCAAAACCAGCAGCAACCGAATCTGTTTCAGCTTTATCTTTCACAAGCATTAACAAACGCTCTGCTTCGCCGTATCGTTTACTGGCAAACAAAGCTAATCCGATCATGGCTTCGTACATAATACTGACCTGTTTCAAAACTTTTGTTTTTTCCTGAAACAACTCAACAGCCTTGTCGGCTTTGCCCCAAGCAATCAGGTTATATCCAACCCCAATCACCGCTTCTTCTTTCTGAGCATCTAGCGCCATTAAAGCACGCATGACAATATCTGATTTCTGACATAGCCCGTGACTGGACGCAACCACGCCTATATCAAAGAGTAGCTTGGTATAGCGATGTTTTTCATCTTTTTCCATAAATCACAAACTCAATCTAACTAGCCATCTCAAAATCAATGGAGACAAATTCAGCAATAATCCTCGTTCAAACTAAAGTCGAGAGAAGATTAAACCGCTCAATATATCTCCACCGCTGTTATAAGATTCATTAAATATTACGAGCAACAGCTTCCATCATAGATTTCAAAGAAGAAATCACCGCACTTACTGCTTGCACATGAATACCAAATTTATTGGACAAAAACTGAATTTTCGCTAACCCTTGTGCCGTATCAAAATCAGAAGTCGCCAGTTCATCGGTATATGCTTTTTCAATTCCTGCAAGACCAGCACTATTATCACTAGAATCTGAAATTAACTTATCAACATAAGTAAAACCTACATTAGGTGTAGCTGACATAAAAAACCCCTTCTAAATTAAAATAACCAATATTACTTTCCCTAACACAAATAATCCTTCTCACCCATTTATTCGCCAATAGCGAATTCTACACTCGGTGTAGACGATCCCACACCTCTAAAATAATTTCCTGCGCTGTTTCTAACGCGCTCAACAAACCTTGATACAGTGGATAATCCTCTGAGGAACATCCGTCTTTTAAAATCTTTTGTATGGCTTGGTGCTCTGTTTTTAATTGCGCTAGCAACTGCCCTTTCAGCTCACCAGCACTGTCTGCTTTTAACTGAGCATCTAATTCTATCTCTACTCGTGGAACCTCTAAATCTGCTTCATTCTGCATTGAATTCACCACGTTGATATCCAAAATTTCATCGTCAATTAAAGAAGAACTAACATCTTAAGGAAGCGGATAACGCCTGACACTATCACCTTTCCTTAAAATTAAGCCCTTCGCTGTAATTTCTTCTAAGACATATCCATTACTCAGAGGCGATCCTATCATATAGCGAGAACCATCCGTTGTGACGACATACGATTCTTTACCAAAACTTACGCTTTTAATATCTAGCCAATTTAAATTGTCACTCACTCTGTGGAGCGATGGCTGATTTTGGAAAGCTTGCTGATATTCTTGTACAACAAGCTGCCAATTACTTTCCTCTTCATTGGATAAAGAACCACGCGCCACCAAACCCGCCGGAGTCAAAAATACTTGCAACACTTCACTCAAGTTGTGCTGCTTGATCATGAGCTCTAACTTTTCCTTGCGCTGTTGTGGCGTATCCACCTGATCCGTCAGTTTAGTCAACTGTGGAATATCCCGCTTCAACATAGTGGTCATTTGACTCCAACGATCAGCTTGCTCCATATAGCCACTCACCACAATTTCTCCGGGCATAACACCCGACGCAACAACAATCTGGCTATAACCAAATCCATCTAACAACCCTCTCACTGCGGTAATCAGCGCAGCAGAAATCAATTTCTGTTTTGCTATCATCTTAGATTGCTGCTGCATTTTATGCGCGTGCAGTGATATTTTAGCTTGTTGCGCAGTAACAACCTTTTGATTTTCTGTTTGATTGATAAATAACAAAACACCACCTACCAAAACAACCATCGCGCCTAAGACTATTAATACACGACGATAGTTAAATCCCTTGGAGGGCTCTGACGGTATAGGATCTAAGCTATCTGTAGAGCTTTCTGTTGCTTCAGGCATCGCAAATTCATCAGACATATTGTTGTCGTCAATCTCAAGCAAATTACTCGAGATCTCATCTTCTAATGCTAGATCAGCAGATAAGGCATCCTCCGAGGGTGATGCTGAAAATTGCTCAATCGTCTTTCGTGCTAAGGTGGGTATCGGACCATACTCTGGCCATGGCTCACCCAACCGTCCAACAGCAAAAGCAAATGATCCGATTTGAATAAGATCATAAAGCTGGGCAATAAAATTCGCCTGCTCTTGCAACACACCATTTAAACCAACCAACTGTTCTGTTGACAAAATTTGTATCTGTAGCGCAGCTGAATCTAACAGCGTAAGAATCAATGACTCTTCCGCTAATTGATCATCATCCACCGTAATATCGCAAT
>JAHFSE010000047.1 GCA_023265895.1 Gammaproteobacteria bacterium | reverse complement strand
CGTACTTGAGTTTCATTCGAGCCTGCAGTTTGTCCAGTGTATTCAAATTCTGCGGGAAGATTTTTGGGTTGCAGAATGATGATGTTGACTTCTGGTGGCGGCATTGCATGCGCTACATTGGCATCCCTCGCATGTTTATTACAACCCGCCAATAAAAATAAACTAACAATTAAAAGTGAGCAGACGCGTTGCGTATTAAACAGCATGGAAATATCTCATCAAAAAATAGAGGACTGTTATTGTATACAGAGATCTGGATGGAATGAATAACAATTAAAGAAAAGCTAAATTTCTATTCTAATATTGGGAACTGTTTCGCAATGTCACTCCCCGTATAATGGGCAACCCAGCCTTCTGGATTATTAAAAAATCGTATCGCACAAAATTGCGGTTGATCGCTCATATCAAACCAGTGAGGTGTGTGGGCAGGCACGCTAATGAGGTCGTCTTTTTGGCAGAGGGTCACAAGCACGTGCTCTTTTATATGCAGGGTAAATAAACCTTGGCCTTCGACAAAAAATCGTACTTCATCTTCGTTATGCGTATGTTCGCTTAAAAATTTTTCACGCAGCATGTGTTTTTGTGGATGATTTGCTGTCATCCGAATGACATCGACGGTGATATAGCCGGCTTGATTTTTGAGTTGATCAATTTCCTTTTGATAGGCTTGCATAATGGTTTCTGGCGTTGAGTTTTCATTTAATGAATGAGTTGCCTGCCAACGTTCAAAGCGTACGCCATATTCCTGTAATGCAGTTTGAATGGCTTCATAATCGGAAAATTGCGCGATGGCTTGATGAGGGCGATCTTGATGAAAAATGGTTAATTGACTCATGAGGAGACTCCTTGAATTTCCGCAAAGGTATGGGCTTTAGGGTGTTGGCTAATATCGCTATGAGTATCGCGCACAATACAATAGGTTTGCATTCCTGCCGTTTGTGCGGCATCGAGTTCTGCTTCGACATCGGATAAAAATAAAATATGGTTTGCGGGGATTTTTAATGTCTGTGCTATTTTCAGATAGGAATTTGCTTCTTTTTTACCGCCGATATGAGTATCAAAATAAGCATTAAAAATCGGTGTTAAATCACCCATGGGTGAATAACGCACTAATAATTTTTGTGCGGCAACGGAACCAGAAGAATAAATTGCTAACAGTAAACCTTGTTGATGCCAACGGTTCAGATAATCGATGGCATCGGGATACAGATGGCTAGTGAGCGCACCTTGTTCGTAGCCTTGCTGCCATATATGGCCTTGTAGTGTTTTTAAGGGCGTTATTTTTTTATCTTCGGCAATCCATACTAATAGCTGTTGGATGACTTGATTCAAGTTCATGTTAGGTTGTTGAGTGATCTGCTTCACTTCAGTAATTAATTCTGCGATCGCCGTTTGTTGATGATGCTGTTGTAAAAAATCAGGTAATTTTTCTGCTGCATAGGGAAATAATATGTGATGCACAAAATGAATGTCGGTAATAGTACCTTCAATGTCTGTTAGGATGGCTTGGATTTTCATTTATCTCTCCAATTGCCGGCGCAGCACTTCTGCTTGAAATAAAAATTCTAAGCCTTCTAATTGCAGTTGAGCCTGCTCCGTATTCTGGCCCCAACTATAGAGGCCGTGACCGCGAACTAATAAACCCCATCGTAAGGGGTGTTGTTGCCAGCGTTGCTTAACTTGTTCTGCCAATGCAGAAATATCTTGATCGTTGTCAAATACTGCTAAAGCTACCGGTGTTTTGTGTGAAGTAACGCCAGATAATACTTTTTTCATTTCCCAGTGATGGAAAATAAATTCATCTGCGTTGCATAAGTGGGATAACACAGTGGTAGTTAATGAATGGGTATGCAGTACGGTTTGTATGTTGTCATCTAATTGATACAGCATGGTATGTAATGCGGTTTCTGCCGAAGGTTTTCCTATCCCCATCACGGTATTTTTTTGCCAATTGATTTCTAAAAAATCTTCAGGTGTTAATTTGCCTTTATCCACGCTGGATCGGGTAATGAAACAACTTGCTGTCTGATGGCGGATAGAAAAATTACCGCCGGTTGCTGGCGTAAATTGTTTTTGGTGAGCCCATTGGGTGGTTGCAATGAGGCTGCTTAATTGCGTTGGTATGGGCGTCATGATGCTAGTGATCTCATGGGGGCGATGGGGGATGAGAGCATATCATTCCTCTCTATAGCTCACCAGTTGATCCTTGGTAAATGATATTGTTCTAGTATCTGTTAAAGCAATTCGTGTAAGATTCGCTGCCTATTTTTTTAGGATAATATTGCGCTAATAATAGCTTTTTGTTTTGGAGGATCTATGGCTGCTTGTGATAATAGAGTTCAGTCACTTACAACTTTTTCTTGTTATGCTGTGGATTGCTCTGAGCGGTCATCAACAGAACAGAGATTAGTGCAAGTGACGGTACCATCGCTGAGAGATCCGAGCACAGTGCCGACTATGAATTGGCAATTAGTAAAAATACATCTAGAAAATAGGGATAAACTCGGTGTGCTTCAGTTACAGGATCAATATTTATGGGTGCAATGTGCATTGGCGCAACAGGATAAAACTCAGTTGGAGCGATTGTTAGCATTGGGTTTTACGCAAGCAGCCATTCATGCAGATTTGATTGCTGCGATTGAGATCAATGTTTGTCATCCCGAAGTGTGTGGTCCGAATCGTCCCTTATTGGGTGAGCCAGGTTGGCCAACACGTCCGCCGGGTGGCATGGTAAATTTCTCGCAATTTTCCTCAACAATTCAATTACCCTTGAGCCCTGATGCTGAAGTACCTCGTAAGGTGACCCAGTTGCAAAAATTGCTAGCAGAGCAGCAGTCTGCGGGCGCTAGTATTGGATATCTGCCGCAACGATTAGTCGCACCTTCTGGAGAAATGCAAGCGTCTGTGAGTGGATTGATTTGTTGTAAGGTCAAAAATTTAAATAACCAAAAGAAGTCAACGATCGATTTTTGGGTATTAGGTATGGGTACACCAACACCTTTTGAAGAAGCTGCTCAAGTGGGGGTATTACAGTCCGCAGCGCTGTATCGAGTGCAGCAAAAAAATCCGAGCGAAGCTGAGCAATTAGCGAAGGAATTTGGTGGTGATATTCCACCGATTTATACCACGCCGTTAGGTGATCCGAGCAAACCTTGCAATCCCCAATTTATTCACGTAGCAGGAGAATCTTGCAATTATAAACCGATTCAATTAAATCCCATTGAATATCCTTTATTGCATGCATTATATGGTGAGCAGCGATGTCCAGAAGGGTTGGCTAATCGTACCGAGCAAGATGCGTTTCATGCCTTGTTGCATTTATTGATTTTGCCTGAAGTTGCGGAGCAATGGTCGCTATTAAATAGATTGACTTTTAAGGGTATTGAAAGTTGGAAAGCCAAAACTGCGATCGAGCAAGAAGCCATCGGAAAAACCTGGTTAAATCAATTGTGTGCGGAGATTCGAGCAGATCGAAGCCAGTTACCACCGTTTTGGCAGCAATTGATTAGTCGTTTTAATTGGCATGGTCATTTTACTGGTCATAGTTATGGCGGCACTGCGATGAGTCAGTTGGCCGCAGTGTTCTGGCGTTTAAAATTATTAAATTCGGAGACGCAATTAGTGACTTTCGCTGCGTCTTCTCCAATGGCTTTGTTAGCAGATGATCTTCAGCAATTGATACAACAAGCACATTTTATCAGTCAGAGAGATCCTATGCCTGGAGCGAATATTCATTTAACTCATGAGGATTTAACCCAATTATTACCTGCGGATCGCGTATTTATTTTAAGGGCTAATCCTAAGGAACCTGAATTGATGCATCCAGGTTTAGATCATACCGCGGGTATGGGGTATGCACCGAGAGTTGCAGCGTTTAATTTAGCTGAGCCAGTGAAGCATGATCATTTAGTTGAAGCGGTAGAGATGCATTATTTACGACAACCCAAAGATCCTGTATTGGCCTATATGCCAACGCCGGATGCTGTGCCTGGTCGCTCTGTGATTCAATTGAGTTATGGTGGTCATTATGACATGCGGAAGGCTTATCAATATTGGCCGGTTGAGACAATCAGTGCTATAGGGACTAGTAAGTTATAAGCGCCAGTTATGGATTAATCACAATGAGGTGATTGGGCAATTCATTTTTTTGTTCGGTGGCGGGAACATATTTTTTTAATAAAATGCCACATTCCTCTAAGCAATTTAATAAGCCAGGAAAAGTTTGCTTCTGTTGAATTTGCAGAATTAATTCATCCAGCAGTTTTTGCCAAGTTTCATTGGGTACATGCCGGTGAATACCACGATCGGCAATAATTTCTACATAACGTTCTGCCTTGGAAATAAAAATTAATACACCTGTCTCGCCTTTGGTGTGATGTAAATTTTGTTCCAGAAATTGTCTGCGAGCTAAATTGCTGGCGCGCCAATGACGTACCGATTTTGGAATGCAATACATCAATAAAGGTGGCCAGCGTAAGATCAGTGCAAGTGTTAGAAATACGCCAAGTTGTACGGATAAAATCCAGCTAGTGTGTATCCACCAATAGGTGGTGAATAACACTAAGGGTGAGGCGAGCGCAATTAAAGCAGCCCATAATGTGGGGATATCATAATAATCGTCACTGCGCGAAGCCAATACACAGACTAATTCCGCATCGGTTTGACTTTCAATGTCATTAACGCGTTGTGCGACTTGCTGCTGCTGTTCTACTGTAACTAACATCACCAACCTCCCGACGCGCCACCGCCGCCAAAACTACCACCGCCACCGGAAAATCCGCCACCACCGCTACTGTTGCCAAAGCCACCACCATAATAGCCGCCCCAAAGACCCATGCGACGATGTAAAAATAATAAAGGTAAAATAATCAGCCAAGCCCAAAGGGGTAATTTAACTCGTTTAGGTTGTGCTTCTTCTTGCATGGTGTATTGACCACCCAGTGCAGCGATGATTGCGGTGACGCCTTGTGTAATTCCAGCTTGATAATTGTGTTGGCGAAAAGCGGGTAATATTTGAGTATGAATAATCTGGGTAGTTATGGCATCGGTCAGCGTACCTTCTAAACCATAACCGACTTCAATTCGCACCTTTTTTTCCTGCGGTGCAACCAATAACAGGACGCCGTTATTTTTGTCCTTTTTACCAATGCCCCAAGCGCGACCCAATTGATAACCGAAATCATCGATGGGATAACCTTGGAGGTCATGGATAATAGCCACCACAATTTGATTGGATGTAGCTTGTTGGTGTGCGGCGAGTTGCTGCTCGAGTTGTGTTTTAATTTCCGGTGCTAACAGCTGTGCTGTATCAACAACGGAGCCTGTCAGCGGTGGAAATTTGGGATCAGCATACGCGGGTGAAATCAGCATTTGGACCAGGCTGAATAACAACAAGATCCAAATGTTGAATTGACGCAGCGTGATAGGCATCAGAATTTTACCTGCGGTGCTTGCTCAGCATTTTTGCTGGTGGCTTCGTAGGTGTCGCGAATGGGCATATCACCGTATAACAATTTATGCCAGATTAAACCAGGTAGTGTGCGAATTTCCGTATTATAGACTTGTACTGCCTGAACATAATCACGACGGGCGACGCTGATGCGATTTTCCGTACCTTCTAATTGTGATTGTAAAGCAAGGAAATTCTCATTCGCTTTTAAATCTGGGTAACGTTCCACCACCACCATGAGTCGCTGTAATGCACCTGTTAGTTCGCTTTGTGCGGATTCAAACTGTTTGAGTGCTTGTGGGTTATTTAATAAGTTGGCACCCGCTTGAATGGAGCCAACTTTTGCGCGGGCTTCAGTGACAGCGGTCAGGGTATCTTTTTCGTGTGTTGCATAGGCTTTAACCGTTGAGACCAAATTGGGAATCAAATCAGCACGGCGCTGATATTGATTTTCTACCTGTGCCCATGTGGCTTTTACCTGTTCGTCATAACGTGGAATATTATTCACACCGCAGCTGGCTAAACCCAAGCTGAGTGCTATTGATAAAAAAATGCGTAGGAAGAAGTTGGATCGTTTCATGGAAATAAACCTCATAGTGAACAACGCTGCGTGCGATTATGGCAGGTGTGTGATTGACAATCTATACCAACAACAATTTGAGATGTGGAATGATCAATTTAATGCCTCCTCGTTTATCTGAAAAAAGAGGTTAGGGGGCGTAGTATTGCGTCTCAGTCATTAGAGTGTTAGTTATTGGTGAGCAATACGTCTAGTTTTCCAGCTCGATCCAAAGCAACCAGTTCGCTATAGCCACCAATGTAAATCTCACCAATGAAAATTTGCGGTACGGTGCGCCGACCGGTGCGTTCCATCATGACGGTGCGTTGTTGCGAATTTTGATCAACCCAAATTTTATCTAATTGAGTCACACCTTTGCGTTGCAACAACAATTCTGCATTGCGACAGAAAGGGCAATGTTGTGTGGTGTAAAAAGTAATGGTGGGCATAGCGCTCATTAGCATTTAACAGAGAGTAAATCATCCAATCGACCTCGGCGGTCTAGTGTGAGCAAGTCAGCGTAACCGCCTACATGAGTGTCATCGATAAAAATTTGCGGCACTGCTCGTTGCCCAGTGCGTGCTATCATTTGTGCGCGTTGAGCAATATCGGTATCTATGAGAATTTTTACAAAATCAGTCACACCTTTTTGTTTAAGCAGTTGTTCAATATAAGAGCAAAGCGAACAGCGCTGAGAGCCATACATCGTAATATGAGCCATTCTATTTTCCTTCACACAGTTTAGGGTAATGATTCGGAAATTATCGATCTACGCGTCCGTTGCGAAATTCCATGAATGATCATGGGTAATATGGAAAGAATAATGATGCCTATGGATACCCAGCCCAAATGAGCCCGTACCCACGGAATTTGTCCTAGCCAAAAGCCTGCTGTGAGTAATCCTGCACACCAAGTAACGGCGCCAAGGATATTAAACAATGCAAAACGCCGTGCATTCATGCCGGATAACCCTGCTAGAAAAGGTGCAATCGTGCGCACGATAGGTATAAATCGACTGATCGAAACAGTCATGCCGCCAAAGCGTTCGAAGTAGGCTGCGGTTTTTGCTAAGTGGTGAGGTTTAATCCAGCCACGCCGAATAATTTGTTGGCCAAGAGTAGAGCGTGCAATGGTGTAATTAGTCCAGTTGCCGACAATGGCTGCGCAAGTAATGAATAGTATCGGAAGCATCGGTGAAATGCCGGTCACACCCAAACAAGCGCCAGCGGCAAATAATAACGAATCACCGGGTAAAAACGGCGTGACCACAATACCCGTTTCGAAAAAAATGACTAAAGCAATAATGCTTGTACCTAACAACCAATTCTGTGCAAGTACCGCTAAAAGGCCTTGATCACTGGTGAGCCAATGCAATAAATCAATCACGATCATGATGTTTTGCCATAAAATTTTATTGTGTAGGTATCATGTGTAGGTATAAAAAGTCCGCTGTTTTACCATCGCACTGTATTTCAGTGCAACCTAATTTGCATAAATAAAAATCCTTTGCCAGAATGAGATGTCTGCTTTTTTTAGGGGGATTACCATAAAAAAAGACCACCCTCGGGTGGTCTTTTTTTGAGGAAAACGGTCAACTCTGTAATCAATTATGATAAGCAGATTCGCCGTGTGTTGTGATGTCTAAACCTTCGCGTTCTGCTTCTTGACTTACACGTAAGCCAATAACAAGATCCACTAGCTTAAAGGTAATGAAAGATACCGTTGCAGACCAAGCGATTGTTGTTAACACTGCCTGTGTTTGAATCCATACTTGGCTTGAGATGGAATAATCAGCCACCGCTGCATTGGTGACATAGTCGTATAAACCAATACCACCCAGAGCAGGTGCTGCAAACACACCGGTTGCAATCGCGCCGAACATCCCGCCGATCCCGTGTACACCGAATACATCTAACGCATCATCCACACCTAATAAGCGCTTTAAGCCAGTCACGCCCCATAGGCAAAGCGGGCTAACTAACAAGCCCATGACAAGGGCGCCCATGATGCCAACGAAACCTGCGGCAGGTGTAATCGCAACTAAACCAGCCACCGCACCAGAGACAGCGCCTAACATAGAGGCTTTGCCTTTAATTAAGGTTTCAGCAGCAACCCAAGACAAAGTTGCAGCGGCTGTTGCAACCAAGGTGGTGCAGAAAGCAAGAACGGCAGAACCATTGGCTTCCAAGGCAGAACCTGCATTAAAGCCAAACCAGCCAACCCACAGTAAAGAAGCGCCGACCATGGTTAAGGTTAACGAATGAGGTGCCATGGATTCACGGCCATACCCTAAGCGTTTACCCACGACAAACGCGCCAACCAAACCAGCAACCCCTGCGTTGATGTGAACCACGGTACCGCCTGCAAAATCCAGTGCGCCTTTAGCCCATAGCCAACCTGCATTGGCGGTCACAGTCGCTAAGCTGGCTGCATCGGTAATTGCATCTGGGCCGTCCCAGTACCACACCATGTGAGCAATGGGCAAATAGGAAAAAGTGAACCATAAAGCAGAAAACAACATGACAGCAGAGAATTTCATGCGTTCAGCAAATGCACCGACAACCAAGGCTACCGTAATTGCGGCAAAGGTTGCTTGGAAAGCAAAGAAGATTAGTTCAGGAATCACAACGCCTTTGCTAAAAGTCGCGCCTAACGATTCGGGTTTTACACCGCTCATAAAGGCTTTGCTCAAGGTACCAATGAAAGGATTGCCAGCAGTAAAGGCAGCGCTGTATCCGTAGAGTGACCATAAGACCACAATCAAAGCAAAAATCATGAACACCTGCATGAGAATCGATAGCATATTCTTGGTACGTACTAAGCCGCCATAAAATAACGCTAATCCAGGGATGGACATCATAATGACAAGTAGCGTAGCGACGATCATCCAAGCGGTATCGCCTTTGTTCGCCACTGGTGCTGCGATAGCATCAGCGTGGGCAAGCATTGGCATCAGCGCCGCGATGGGGCTAAATGCCAAGATGGACTTCTTCATAGAGATTTCTCCTTGCAGGTAAGGTGTGAACTAAGAAAACGTTTTCCCAAAGGCAAGATTTATGCCGATATCTTTTTGCATCAGAAAATGCAGCCATTGCATTTTAAAATAGTTGATTGTGCCGGGGCTCAATCGTGTTTTGTGGAGAGATATTTTTATGCTGCTTTCATGCAGGGTCTGGAATTTCCAGCAATAAAATAAATTCAAATGCACTGGTGAAGTGCGTTTGAATTTATCTGCACCAAAGCAGCTCATGCATGATGATTTTTTTAAAATTAGCGCGTGAGTGTGATTGCAATATAGGTGATATATAACGCGCCATTGAGATACAGCGCCCACAGCGGAATACCACCGGAGTGTGTGCGAAATCTCAGCCATGCAGCAGCCAGTAGCGTAATAATAACGCCGGTTAAAACTTCAATTCTGGGTTGCCAAGGTGTCAGCATAATGCCAATGGCTGGAAGCAGTGTGCCCTGAAATACCATTGCACCGGTGATATTACCCATGGCCAAAGTATCTTTGCCGCGGCGAACCCAGAGAATGCTATTTATTTTTTCGGGCAATTCTGTTGCGATGGGAATAATCAGCAGCGACAGTAGTAACGCTGAAATACCGAACAACTGAGAAACCTCTTCAATGCTGTGAATAAAGCCTTTAGCGCCATAAACTAACAAAGCCAGTCCGCCGATCATTTGAAACAAAATCGTGGATAAATGAGTAGGCAACTTGAATTTACTCAGCAGTAGAGCGTTACCGGCTTCAGTGCCATGACCTGCGGCAACTAATTTTTCCGATGCTTTTAAGGTGAGTAAAATATAAATGAAATAGGTGAGTACTAGGCATAATCCTAGGGTGCCTCGGATATAGGTGGCCTGTTGTGGAATGTACATCGCTATTGCGGCTAAGCTAAAGGCGATCAGAAAAAAATTAAGGTCGCGTGCTAAGCCTATCTGTTCTGGGTGAATGCGTCCTTTTATCCCACGTTTGCCTGTGACCGATAAGCCCATTAAAAAAATTGATAAAGTGGATAACATCAAAGGCGCACCTAAAATAGCGCCGACACCAATTTCTTCATTCAAATGGGTATTGGTAGTACCTGCAAATAAGGCCAATAAAGGAATCATCGTTTCAGGTAAGGCGGTTCCCACTGCCGCAAAAAGAGAACCGGTCACACCCTCCGATATCTTTAATCGTTCGCCAAGATGTTCCAATGCGTTGGTGAAAATTTCTGCGGCCACCAAAATAATAAATAGCATTAAAAGTAATTCTGGAATTAATAAAGTCATAATGAGATCTCAATAGCCGGTGAAGGGGGGTTATAATAGAGTAAAATAATCAACGGATCGATGGACTTTTAAAATGAATATACCTTTCGTCATGCAATGGATCAGCGCTGCAGTGTTCGCTATTGCAGTACTGCATACTTTCTCCACAAAATTTTTCCAACGTTTAGCTCATACACAATCGACTCATGCGGGTTTGTGGCATTTATTGGGTGAAGTGGAAGTCGCCTTTGGTTTTTGGGCTTTGGTTTTGATTATCACTTTGTTTTTTGTGAGTGGCGCAGAGGCAGCGGCTCATTATATCGATACCTGCAATTTTTCCGAGCCTTTATTTGTTTTTGTCATGATGGTGATCGCGGCTACTCGTCCAGTATTGCAGTGTGCGACTCATGCTATTGCATGGCTTGCTCGATGGATGCCTCTACCGACTCCGTTAGATTTTTACTTTTTATTATTAGCTTTAGTACCTATTTTAGGTTCTTTGATGACTGAACCAGCGGCAATGACTTTAGCTGCTTTATTATTACGAGATAAATTTTTTGCAGTGGGATTATCCACGCGTTGTAAATACGTCACCTTAGCGGTGTTGTTAGTGAATATTTCCATTGGCGGTACTCTGACTGCCTTCGCTGCGCCGCCAGTATTAATGGTTGCTCGAGTTTGGCAGTGGGATACTACTTTTATGCTGACGCATTTTGGTTGGAAAGCAGCGATCGCTGTAGGTATCAACGCGCTGTTGGCAACAATATTTTTTTATAAGGAAATACGCGCTATTTCCATCACTCGCGCTGCATCACTCGCAGTGCCTGTTCCTGTAGTTTTAATGATGGTTCATCTGTTATTCCTCACGGGTGTTGTAATATTTTCACATCATCCGGCAATTTTTCTCGGCCTATTTTTATTCTTTTTAGGCATCGCTCAAGCCTATGAACATCATCAGAATCGTTTAATTTTACGGGAAGGTTTATTAGTCGCTTTTTTCTT
Source organism: Gammaproteobacteria bacterium (assembly GCA_023265895.1). GTDB lineage: Bacteria > Pseudomonadota > Gammaproteobacteria > Pseudomonadales > JAHFSE01 > JAHFSE01. The sequence goes on along the minus strand of JAHFSE010000047.1, from coordinate 3,584 downwards.
AGCGGGATTGGTGGTGTTAGGTGGGCAACAAACTTGGTGGTTGCAGCCTTTATTCACTCGAATGAGCAGTGATACGCTGTTTTTTGCCACAACCGCAATGACTGCAATTACCGATAATGCGGCGTTGACTTACCTCGGTGCGCAAGTGCAAGGATTATCTGCAGCATTTCAGTATGCCTTAGTAGCGGGTGCTGTGACTGGTGGCGGATTAACGGTCATTGCCAATGCACCTAATCCAGCAGGTTTTGCTATTTTACGAGATTATTTTACCGATCAATCCATCCATCCCTTGGGTTTGTTTTTAGCTGCGCTGTTACCCACATTCATTGCTTTGTTAGCTTTTGGGTGGCTGCCGAATTTTTAGGAAGATCTATTGAAAGACCATTTGAAAGACCTATAATAGGCGCTGAGTATCAGTCTGTTGTTGTAAAAAGGTGTCATTATGACCGCTAGAATTTTAACTGAAGTAGCCATGAGTATTTCCGAGCTCAAAGCGAATCCGATGAAGGCTGTTGCCAGTGGGCATGGTTTGGCAGTAGCAGTACTCAATCGAAATATTCCTGCATTTTATTGTGTGCCAGCTTCAGTCTATGAGGCGTTACTCGATAAATTAGACGATATGGATTTATTGGTTTTAGCTAAGCAACGCGAAAAAGAACCCAGTATCAAGGTTAGCTTAAATGATTTATGAATTAGCTTTTAAAAAATCGGCGCTTAAAGAATGGAAAAAACTCAGTGTTGATTTGCAGAAACAATTCAAAAAGAAATTAGAAGAGCGATTAAAGTCGCCTCATGTTATAAGCGCAAGAATATCCGGTGATATTCATTTATATAAAATTAAACTTCGGCAATCAGGTTATCGATTGGTTTATCAAGTGGACGATCATGTGGTTAGGGTAACGGTTATTTCTGTAGGGAAACGGGAAAGAAATGCTGTATATGAAAAAGCATTGACTCGATTGAGCTAAGTTTCACGACAAAAAATGATTGCATCGACACCCGCCAATCTCATCAGGCATAATCCAGCCAGCAAGGATTTTTATTATTCATCTCAGGGAGATTTCTATGGCGTCATCCATATTTCGCACTAAATCCGTCGAGCAGCCAGATGCTGGATTAAAGCGATGTTTATCGGCTTTTGATCTCACCTTGTTGGGCATAGGCGCAATCATTGGCACTGGAATTTTTGTATTGACTGGCATTGCCGCCGCAAATCAAGCAGGTCCTGCGGTGGTGTTGTCTTTTATTTTTGCGGGTATTGCATGCGCTTTTGCTGCATTGGCTTATGCAGAATTAGCCTCAACAGTGGGTGGTTGCGGCAGTGCTTATGGTTATAGTTATGTGGCTTTTGGTGAGTTCTTTGCGTGGATTATTGGTTGGGATTTATTGTTGGAATATGCCATTTCAGTAGCAGCAGTTGCCAATGGGTGGTCGGGTTATTTTAATAACGCACTTGCGGCAATGGGTATGGGTCTGCCAGAAGTATTCACTAAAGCGCCAGCCTTAGGTGGCATTATTAATTTGCCGGCGGTTAGCATTATTTTAATTTTAATGGGTTTGCTCATTGTTGGTGTGAAGCAAAGCGCGCAACTCAATATGGGTATGGTATTCGTTAAGTTGTTAGCCATTATTATTTTTATTGGTGTGGCGGTATTTAATGTACATCCGGAAAATTGGCATCCGTTTATGCCTTATGGTTGGTTTTCTACTTTGCCGGATGGCAAAACAATAGGCGTCTTGGCAGGTGCTTCGTTAGTTTTCTTTGCTTATGTGGGTTTTGATGCGGTATCGACCGCAGTAGAAGAAGCAAAAAATCCGCAGCGTGATGTACCTATTGGGATTATTGCCTCCTTAGTTTTTTGCACATTAATTTATATTATTGTTTCTGGTTTGCTCACAGGTATCGTCAATTACAGTCAATTAGGTGTTTCTTCTCCCGTCGCTCATGCGTTGCAATTAGTCGGTGTGAATTGGGCTTCTGCTTTAGTCTCTACCGGTGTGATTGCTGGTTTAACCACTGTGATGTTGGTGTTGTATTATGGATTAACGCGAATTATTTTTGCCATGTCGCGAGATGGTTTATTGTCTTCTTTTTTTGCTGAAGTGAATCCGAAAACTCAAACACCGGTTCGTGTCATTGTGATTTGTGGCCTCGTTATGGCGTTAATCGCTGGATTTTTCCCTTTGGGTGAATTAGCTGAGTTAGTCAATATTGGTACCTTAGCGGCTTTCGTTTTGGTGTGTTTTGGCGTCATTATATTGCGCATTCGCCGACCTCATTTACCACGGCCATTTAAAAATCCTTTCAGTCCATTATTTCCTGTATTGGGTATGTTGTCTTGTGGTGCCTTAATGGCTTTCTTGCCAGCGACGACTTGGTTGCGCTTTATTGTTTGGTTGGCAATGGGATTAATTGTGTATTTCACTTATTCCATTCGGCATAGCAAGCTTGCTCAATGAAGCAGTTTTTTTTATTACCTATTTTATTGCTGCTGATTGCTTGTGGTGACACAGGTGATTCGGTGCTTCATGGTTATGTGGAAGTAGAGCCTATTTATTTAGCAGCAAATACCGGTGGCTACTTAAAACAATTATTTGTGCGGCGTGGTGATGAAGTCAAGATGGGGCAGTCTATCTTTGTGTTAGAGGACGGATTAGAGCGCGTGCAACTGGCTGAATCTGAAGCACACTTAGTACAAGCAAAAGCACAAGCAGCAGATTTAGCAACGGGGCAGCGTGAAGATGAAATCGTTGCATCAGAGGCTTTGTTACGCGCAGCACAAATTAAAACAGATCAATCGAAGCGTGAATTTCAACGTCAACAGCAATTATTGGCTCGGCATTTAATTGCTGAAAATGTTGTTGATGTAGCGCGTGCAACACGAGATGCCGATCAAGCGCATGTCAGTGAATTACAAGCACGGTTGCGAGTTGGGCGTTTGGCTGCGAGGGATCAGCAGAGAGTCGCTGCGCAAGCTAACATTCAAGTGAGTGAGGCGCAACGAGATGCCCGTCATTGGCAGTTAGATCGACGAATATTAAAAGCGCCGATTCATGCGCATGTTGAACAGACTTTTTATCGTGTAGGTGAATGGATTCCTATGGGTGTTCCAGTGGTGGAGCTGTTAGATACTAGTGCAATAAAAATTCGTTTTTATGTGCCTGAGCCGCAGTTACAACAATATGCACCAGGCAAAAAAATTCAAATCTTGTGTGATGGTTGCAAACCACAATTTGCGCTTGTGACTTATCAATCCAACCAAGCGGAGTTTACGCCACCTGTCATTTATAGCCGAGAAAATCGCGCTAAATTAGTTTATTTGGTCGAAGCAAAACCTGATTTTACTACGCAGTTACGACCAGGGCAGCCGGTGGATGTAGTGCGGTAGTGTTGAAATCCCCCCTAGCCCCCCTTTTACAAAGGGGGGAATGTTTAAGTGCAATATTATTAGCTTCCCCCTTTGAAAAAGGGGGATTGAGGGGGATTTTGATAGATCATCAATAAATGATGGAATAACTTATATTGTGAATTCTAATGTCGTCATCCAAGTTTCCAATCTAACCAAACGCTTCGGTGATAAAAC
>JAHFSE010000046.1 GCA_023265895.1 Gammaproteobacteria bacterium | reverse complement strand
GAATACAACTATGTAAGGCACACCTACTTGTCTTGATAGCAGTATGTGTTCTCGAGTTTGTGGCATCGGACCGTCTGCTGCTGACACTACTAGGATCGCTCCGTCCATTTGTGCAGCACCAGTGATCATGTTTTTGACATAATCCGCATGGCCCGGACAGTCTACGTGGGCATAATGTCTTTTCGCTGATTCGTATTCTACGTGGGAGGTCGCAATGGTGATCCCTCTCGCTTTCTCTTCCGGCGCTTTGTCGATTTGATCAAATGCTTTGACTTCTCCTCCCCACGTTTCCGCACATACTTTCGTCAGTGCTGCCGTTAGCGTTGTCTTCCCGTGATCTACGTGACCTATGGTGCCTACGTTTAAATGCGGCTTGTTCCTCTCAAATTTACTCTTTGCCATCGCTCATTACCTCTTTAGGTTGTTTAAACACATCTTTTCTAATGACCAAAATAGCTGTATTTCTGCAAAATAAATGGAGCTCATAACCGGATTTGAACCGGTGACCTCTTCCTTACCAAGGAAGTGCTCTACCGACTGAGCTATATGAGCATTAATTAATGCCGTTCCAAAAATTTCACGCCGGAAATCTAAACGCTTCAAACTCAACGAGAGCGGATCAAGTGCGTTTCTCTAGAGATCACTTGGAGCGGGTAGCGGGAATCGAACCCGCACCATCAGCTTGGAAGGCTGAGGTTCTACCATTGAACCATACCCGCAAAATACTCTGCATCATCAATAATTAGCAGTCCCAACTACGCTCATTCGCAGCTGAAAAGTTTTAAAATAAAAAAGTGGTGGAGGGGGCAGGATTTGAACCTGCGAAGGCAGAGCCGTCAGATTTACAGTCTGATCCCTTTGACCGCTCGGGAACCCCTCCCCTAACTAACATCTACTCAACTTTCAATTTAAAAAAGCTGCGAAGACCTTTTACACTCCCAAAACAAGAAAACAATAGTGAACTGGAGCTGGCGAGAGGAGTTGAACCCCCGACCCGCTGATTACAAATCAGCTGCTCTACCGACTGAGCTACGCCAGCGTCGGCAAATAGGCCCGGCATTCTAAGCAATATTAATTCAGAGATCAACGCGATAGGAAATATCAATCGCAAAAGAAACGGCTTAATTCGTTAATTTTGAGCTAAGCCGTATGATATTAGATCATCTTAATACAATTCGACCTGAATTTTTCTCTAAAGTGGCGGGGCCAATCCCTTTGACTTGAGTTAATTCAGCCAAACTCTTGAAAGCACCGTACTGCTTACGAAAGTCAATAATCGCTTGCGCCTTTTTTGGACCAATGCCTTTTAAACCACTAGAAAGCGCCTCAACACCGGCCGTATTAATATTGACTCTTTGCTGTACCGCAGCCCTCGTCACTCCAGGCTGACTGACTTTAGCAATCTGCATCTTGGTCGCCGGCGGACGAGTGGGCTTTTCCACGGCTTGCGCATTCAAAATCCCAACCGTTAAACCAACGACCACAAATAATAGATTGAATATCTGCTTAAACATGACATGAACTCCTGTTAATGATTTATATCCCTATGTCCCTCGTACCATGCAAAAACCCCAAGGGGCTCTTACCCGTCATCCAAGAAACAGCTCAAATGCAATCTTATTCAACTCATATAAAAGAAAAGAATAAAAAATGCGCAGAGATAATATCAAAACAAGATTACTGTTGCATCAATCTAATTTCATTTTTTTTATTAATTGCAGAGGATCTTCTGCCATAGTCAGCGGCCTTCCAATGACTAAGTAATCAGCGCCGCGCTGTATCGCAGTCTCTGGCGTCGCAATCCTACGCTGATCATCACCCGATAATTGAGCGCCAGAGAGTCGAATACCCGGCGTGACTAAAAGCATTGTCGGCAGCGCATCGCGCAATACTGAAACTTCTTCCACAGAACAAACCAGACCAGATAATCCAGTAACTTTGGCCAATTGACCCAAGCGCATCACTTGCTGAGACAACGTATCAACAATACCAATCTCTGATAACTCTTGTTGGGTAAAACTGGTCAACACCGTTACACCAACCAATAAAGGCGGAGTAGACGCAGTCATTACTGCATCTCGCGCAGCTTCTAACATACGCCGCCCACCACTAATGTGCAGCGTTAACATCCAGACACCCAATTGCGCTGCGACCTGACATGCCTTAGCAACAGTATTTGGAATATCATGAAATTTAAGATCTAAAAAAATTTCAAAACCTAATTGATGCAAGGCTTCAATCACCGCAGGCCCAGCGGCGGTAAATAATTCTTTACCCACTTTTACTCGACACCATTGAGGATCTAATTTCTGCGCAATGGTCAGCGCTTGCTGCTGCGTTTGGCAGTCTAACGCAACAATGACTCTTTTTTGTTGTTGCCCGGAAAAATCATTCATCTACACACTCTTTAAATAATTTGAATAATTCAAAATTCATCAGGCCAAAGGCTTCACAGTACCCCAACGCTTACAGCTGGGACACATCCAATGCAATGTTTTACCACTAAAGCCACAATGCCCACATTGATATTTTGGACTGAGCTCAACCACATGAGTGATCCATTGCTGTAATAAGGTGAGCGTTATCATCATTTCTTCATGTGAGCACGACTGCATTTTATAAACTAACAAACGCTGCAATACAGACGGCGTCGGTTGTTTTGGCAAATAATCTAAAATCAATCGCTGCGCTGCACTATCACCCTGCGTCTTCTGCAAGCAATCTGCTAAAAATAGCAATAGGGACAAATCCACTTGTTCCACTAAGCAGCTCTTTAAATAAGCTAACCACTCATCTTCTTTATTTAACGCACGATAACATTGATCTAATAGAGGTAATGCTTCTGAAAAATAAACAGGTTCTTGGTGTCGAATTTTCTTCAACAATTTGATCGCTTCTTTGGGATGCCCTAACTGAAACTCTACCTGACCTAACAATAAACTGGAACGGACGGAATTTCGATCATACGCCATAGCTTGCTTCAAATATTGCTTTGCTTGCAACCAATCACCCATCACCATCGCATGCTCAACTAATTCACAACAATAATGTGCCAATGCACATTGAATTTGCGCATCGTTATACGCTGGCCTCGGTTTATCAAAGACATTTTCTTTCGGCTTCTGCCAAACGGTTAATAGGTTAGGATCACCAATTTTAAGTAGCATTTCCCCCGCTTCAATTGCTCGATGCCAATCTTTCTCTTGTTCATAAATATTAACTAAATCATCAATTGCAGAATGACGATATTCACCACCTTGAGCGACCAATTCTTCTAACAAGCGCTCAGCACGATCCAATAAACCAGCAGACAAATAATCTCTCGCTAAAGCTAACTGCACCTGGCTTTGTTGTTGAGGATCTAAATTTGGCCTTGCCAATAAATCTTGATGTACTCTAATCGCACGATCCACTTCACCACGACGACGAAACAAACTACCTAAAACCAGATAAATTTCTACTGTATCGCTATTAATTTCAAAGGCATTCAAAAATTCATCAATGGCTTGATCAGGCTGCTCGTTAAGAAGATAATTTAATCCTAAAAAATAACCTCGATTTAAATTTGAGGTGGTATTTTTTATCAAGGTATATTTTTTTTTCGCTTCATACCAAGCTAACAACCATCCAACAGCGATGGCAATGACCAACAATGTCACTAAACCAAAATCGATCATAATACTCTACACTTCCCTACTAGAGACTGGACGCTCAGCATTTAATTGCTGCTGCAACTTAGTCACTTGTTGACGAAGCCGTCGTATTTTTAACATATCTAAAATGCCAGGCAAAAAACCCATGAGAAATCCAATCACACATCCCACCACAAAAACAGTTGCTAACGCTTTCCCTAAACTCACGCCAGACACATCACCTAACAAGGTGGTAATAGTGACTACTTGCTGATTTTGCAGAAAGAATATTAATAATAACGAAGATAAAACTAACAGAATGGCAAGTGTTAGAAAAAATTTAATGCGCCCCATGCTACCTCCAGCATTCATTTGCAACGAGATTGTCTCACCAAAGAGATTTAAGGATACCCGATTATCTTTATCGTATGAAGGAACCTAGCGCATGTACGAGGAATAACAACGCAGAAAAAGCGACCCCCAAGACCAATAACAATTAAAAGCCTGGCTGGCCGTATTGAGTAGATTGCATGACGGATGATTGAAGATTTTTAGCACTACTGGACAGAGAGGAAGAAGCGGCTACTCCAGACATGCCTGACTTCAGCACATGCTCGTGCTGCATAGCAAGATTTACGCGATCTCTTAATTCTTTACCTGGCTTAAAATGAGGAACATATTTTCCCTGAAGCTTGACCGAATCGCCTGTCTTAGGATTGCGACCCACTCTCGGCTCTCGATAGTGGAGACAAAAACTACCAAACCCACGAATCTCTATTCGCTTCCCAGTAGATAACGCCTGAGACATTGCCTCTAAGATCGTTTTAATAGCCAGATCCACATCTCGAGCTAACAAACCCTTTTGTTGATCTACCACGCGTTCAATCAGTTCAGATTTGGTTATCGACATATTCTCTCTCACCTGTTTGACCATCCATTCAATACCATCAGACTCCAATAGTTTTAAAAAACTCAAAGAAGTGCGTCAATGCATAGAATCCAACCTCCAGAACGAGAAAAGCGGAAATCCATGTATCCGCTCTTCCGCTTCCTTCAGCAAAGTATCGATCAATGGCTAGAGAAAATTGCCTTATTCGCTACCGCCTTCCATTTGCGCTTTAATTAAATCGCCAATGGTTTTAGGTGTTGCTGCAGTCGCTGTAGACTCTTTTTGCTCTTTTGGTGCTTCTCGGTCACCTACTTCATCTTTTGCTTTAATGGATAAAGTAATAACACGATTTTTTCGATCTACACCAATAATTTTGACCTCTACCTCATCACCTTCTTGCAAATGACTACGGGCATCTTCGACGCGATCACGACTGATTTCTGAAGCCTTCAAGGTGCCAAAAATCCCCTCTGCTAAAGCAATCGTTGCTGATTTAGCATCCAGCTCGCTCACATTACCCTTAACAATAGCTCCCTTTTCGTTAATCGTCACATAGTTAGAAAAAGGATCTTCCTCTAACTGCTTAACCCCTAACGAAATTCTTTCACGCTCAGGATCAACCGATAAAATCACTGTCTCAAGATCTTCACCTTTTTTATACTGACGAACGGCTTCTTCGCCGGTGTCTTCCCACGACAAATCAGAAAGGTGTACCAAACCATCAATGCCACCCTCCAAGCCGATGAAAATACCAAAATCGGTAATGGATTTAATTTTTCCGGAAATTTTGTCGCCTTTATTGAAGCGCGTAGCAAAATCTTCCCAAGGATTAACTTTGCACTGTTTAATACCCAAAGAAATTCGGCGACGATCTTCGTCGATATCCAGAATCATGACTTCAACCGCATCACCCACAGACACAATTTTAGAAGGATGGGCATTTTTGTTAGTCCAATCCATTTCAGATACGTGAACTAAGCCTTCAACGCCCGCTTCAATTTCAGCGAAACAGCCGTAATCGGTCAGATTGGTTACTTTTGCTAGGACACGCGCACCCTCAGGATAACGCTGAGTGATTGCTGCCCATGGATCTTCACCCAACTGTTTAAGACCCAGGGAAACACGATTACGATCGCGATCGAATTTCAATATTTTTACGCGAATTTCGTCGCCGACAACGACGATTTCGCTTGGATGTTTAATACGTTTCCACGCCATATCAGTAATATGGAGTAAACCATCCACACCACCCAAATCAACAAACGCACCGTAATCTGTTAGGTTTTTAATCACCCCCTTCACTTCTGAACCTTCCTGCAGGCTGCCCATCAGCGCTTCACGCTCTGCGCTATTTTCCGCTTCAAGGACAGAACGTCGAGAAACCACTACGTTATTACGTTTGGCATCTAATTTAATGACTTTGAAATCTAATTCTTTACCTTCAATATGCGAGGTATCTCGCACTGGACGAACATCGACTAATGAACCTGGCAAGAAAGCACGGATAGTATCGACTTCTACGGTAAATCCACCTTTGACTTTGCCGCTGATCAAACCACGAATTAATGCACCGGATTCGAACGCTTTTTCCAAACGTCTCCAAGCTTCTGCGCGCTTGGCTTTTTCACGAGACAAACGAGTTTCGCCCCAACCATCTTCAATTTGCTCCAAAGCAACTTCAACGATATCACCGACTTTGATTTCTAATTCTCGGCGCTCATTTAAAAATTGCTCTCGAGGAATCACGCCTTCTGATTTCAAACCCGCGTGCACCACAACCCAATCATCATCAATAGACACAACGTGTCCTTCAACAATAGCACCAGGAGAAACATCAAAGGCTTTTAAACTTTCTTCAAAGAGGTCTGCAAAACTTTCGCTCATCATAAAAATAGATCACTTGCTCAAAAGGAGCACTGCTTCTTCGCCATGTTATGCCAGCAAACACGGGTCTGTGGGTTATTAAACGCTTTAATTCTTTAGATCGGAATCTAATCTGGCCAACTCAATAAAGAGTTATGATCGAATTGAAAACGCTACCTGAATCACTTCTGCCAAAACTGCCTCAATATTCATTTGAGTGGTATCAATCACACGAGCATCATCGGCGGGGCGCAAAGGCGCTATCGCTCGATTCATGTCACGGGCATCACGATCACGCAGCTCTTGGCAAAGCGGCGCAAGGCTAACATTTATGTCCTGCGCCTTCAACTGCCCCTGAGCCACCAATTGATAGCAACGTCGGCGCGCACGCTCTTCAACACTAGCAGTTAAATAAAATTTCAGCGATGCATCAGGAAATACCACGGTACCCATGTCACGCCCATCTGCTACTAAACCTGGCGCTTGTTGAAAGGCTTTTTGTCGCGCCAATAAACCCTGACGCACACCCTTTTTTGCAGCCAGCTGCGAAGCCAAATTACCCACGGCTTCAGTACGAATTTCATCTGTTACGTCTTTTCCAGCCAACAATACCCGAATGGGTTGTGCTGCCGCTGGATCTTCCACTCCAGTAAATTGCACATCCATGGTTTCAGCCAGTTGCTGCAATAGATTTTCATCCGCAGAAGCATTTAGATTTTTCTGCAATACGCTTAACGCCACTAATCGATAAAGTGCGCCACTGTCCAATAAATGCCAACCTAAGTGGGCAGCCAGCTTTGCGGCAATAGTGCCTTTACCTGAGCCACTAGGGCCGTCGATGGTGATAACTGGGATCATGATTTTCTGCTCATTTAAGTTTAAGTAGCCCTTACAAAGAACGATAAATAATCAATCAAGTGCTTAGACTCAGTAACTTCATTATGTGGAATTAATAAATACGACCAAGGTTTACCGCCAACAGTGCGCACATAATCAGAAGCATAGGCACACCACAGAGCAGCTGCTTCCGCTTTTGCCTTTACCTCATCAGTGCTCAATTCATTTTTTGCTTTGGTTTCGATCATCAAAATTTCTGTATCTGTCTCAGCAATAAAATCTGGAATGTATTCGCAATGGTTAAAGCTTAACTTATAGTCAATTTGAAACTGCCCTTTAACAGGCTTAAACCATTTCCTTGCATCACGCTCAAGAATCACCGCAAAACGTCGCTCAGTATCTGAATCGAATTTTTGCTGCGGATATAAGCACCGTTCAAAACCACCAAATAACATTTGTTTGATTTTAATCGGGTCCGCCACTGTTTCACGATAATGCCGAATGTTTTGATTGGCTGACACAGCGTAATAACAAGGCTTCAATTCAGTAATGCCTTGATTAATACGCACCTCATATTCTGTTTGAGGATCACACCAAAAATGCGCCATCATTTGCGCATGAATTTCATTAGCCAATAGGCGACGATTACCATCAACTACTCGACGAACATCGCCATCAGAAAGATAATTTTGAAAATGCGCAATCATTTGCCCTGCAAGATCGTAAAGCAAATCTGCATGGGTATCATAATCAATATCGTCAAAATCCATTAGCGCATGGATAAGATAATCTTCTAAACGCTGCTCACGAATACTTGTTTCACCCGCCATGACAAACTGCTCATTAGTCCGCAACATTTGACCAACAATTTCTCGTTCACCTGGCTGAAGATTTAAATGACCGACCTCTAATTTGAACGGATAAAAGCCTGTTATTACCTCGCCCTTTGGCACGACTAAAATACGGGGAATATCGATGGTTTGTCGCCCAACACACTCCGCCGTTTTTACAACCAAAGCTGCTATATCAATTGACGCATCGTTTTCAAGCAATGATTCTTGCCTAGGCTTTAATTGTTCTTTTACTGCTTGCGCAATTTCATTTTGAATTTCTGGTTGCGATAAGGCATGAGCAGTAAAACGCTGTTGACGAATAACATTCATCACAACATTTATTGCTTTTCGCTCAGGCTCAGAAACAAATAAAGGAACAGGGGATTTAATTGAAGGATAATTTCCTGCTGGCGTTAATTGAATCGATACATCTGACAAGATATTTTCATCAACCAAGCCTAATGACATCTGCAATAAGGATTCAATTTTCACACTGCATTTACGCTCATCTTTTTCAGGCGCATCAAGAATAATTTGTTTTAAACGAATAGGAGAATCTATTCGATTTGCCTCATCAATAATTTCCTGAAATTTATCGTGAGCTACAATATTTAAACGATCCACGACTGCAACACCAGTCCGCTTACCATAGGGCAAACGCAAACCACGACCAATAGATTGCTCAATCAAAGTACGTGCATTAGCAGCACGCAAAGGCACCAAGGTGTAAAGATTGGTTACATCCCAACCTTCTTTCAGCATATTAACGTGAATCACAATTTCAGTAGGCTCATCAACACTTTCTACCGCTAATAAACGACGCACCATTTCCTCTTCATCAGCACCACTGCGACTAGAATCGACTTGAATCACTTTTCCTTGATAACGCCCCTCATAAAACTCAGCAGATTCAATGAGCGCTTTCAGCGCAGCTGCATGAGCAGTATCCCGAGCAATGACCAAAATAAAAGGCTTCACTATTTTAACCGCATTTTCTCGCGCATAAGTCAGCAATTCGACCTTAGTGGTCTCATGCAGGCGCACACCATCTTCTAATTTAATTTTTTCAATCTCTTCAGCTGAATGGGCTTTAACATCAAAATTACGCTGAGTGACAACTGCTGGTTCTTTGACAAAACCTTCTTCTATCGCTTTTGCCAACGGATAATCCATCACCACATTTTTAAACTGCACTGGTTTTTTTCCGCTACCTATTTCTACAAAAGGCGTCGCTGTTAGCTCTAAACCCATTAAGGGTTTTAATTCATTAATAGCCCGAATTCCCGCACTGGCACGATAACGATGAGACTCATCCATCAACAACACAAGATCAGGTAAATTGGCAAGATAATTAAAATAACTTTCCCCTAACACCTCTTTCATGCGTTTAATCTTTGGCTCTTTTCCTCCTCGTACCTCAGAGTTAATTTTAGAAATATTAAAAATATTGACGCGCACTTCACCAAACATTTCGCCAGCAGCGATATTTTGTCGATCATAGTCATCACCCGTAATAATACGCGGCGCTTGCATAGCCAATTCACCGATGCCTTTAAACACATATTTAGGCGTGTTTGGCGTAAAATCCGTAATTAATTTTTCATAAATAGTTAAGCTGGGCGCAAGAATAAAAAAATGATTAATTTGGTGAGCCAAATGCAAATAGGCGATAAAGGCACCCATCAGTCGCGTCTTACCCACACCGGTTGCCAAAGCAAAACACAAGGAAGGAAAATCTCGCTCAAAATCGTCCAATGTAGAAAATTCCGCTTTCAGACTTGCCAATACTGTAGAAACATCGCGCTCATGAGATAATAATTTTGGCTCTGTTTCAATAGCTTTCACTAAGCGGCTAAGAGATTCTGCTTGCGGAGTACGCAGAGATAGGCGACCAGAAATATGATTAAAAATACGCGTGCTCATATTTTGGATTTCCGTGGGTTAACACATCGCTTCCCACTTTGAATAATCAGCAATTGGTCACGCAGTGCGTGACCAATCTTCAACCTTAATCCTTTACTCATTCATCACCTCCAAACAAATCATCCATACCCACCATTTTCTTTCGAGTTTTATTTTTATTCGTTGCTGGTGATTGCACTTGAGACTGGGTCATTGAATCATCAAACAGTGGTAATGCTGCTACATTCAAACTGTAGTCATCATGACTCCATTCACAACGAGCCAAAATCATTTTGGGGATTTTTTTCAGTGTTAGATTTGGCCAACGCTCTGCTGCTTTTGCGTTAGTGATACCATGAAATGCTGCACAGCAGACTAATAAACTTTGCTCGCCACCTACTTCATCGGCCAGTAATTGCAATTGCTCAACAGAAAGATTTTGCGTAGTCACATAAATAAAATCACGCTCACTAGAATAGCCCTGCTGCCACCAATGTATTTCTGATGGTTGGTAAATAAAACCCTCTATTTTGCATAAAGCTTGAGTTAATTGCGTGGGGTTATATTGCGGATTAATTACCGGATTACCCCAGCGATCCTGCACAATTAAACTGGGTGCTAATTGGTAATAACGAAAACCTCCACCACCTTGCCAATTCACCGTTTTGGAAATACCACCTTGATCTTCGCCATCGATGACTTTTTTCAAGCGTGGAATAATATGGGTATGACAATGCTCGCCCAATTCAATCATAATCCAACGACGACCCATTTTGTGAGCGACTGCGCCGGTGGTGCCGGAGCCGGCGAAGGAGTCGAGGATTAGATCACCGGGATTAGTTGAAAGAGTAAGTACACGCTCAAGAAGCCTCTCAGGTTTAGGCGTATCAAAAAAATCCCCTTCTACAAACGCCCGAACCTCACTACTTGCCTCTCGAGTGGTGCCAACATCTTGAGCAAACCATATAGTTTCAGGAACTCTCCCCTCTTGATCAGCTAAATAGATCTTGCGAATAATTCGTTTTTCATCATCGGAAAATTTGATCTTGCCTTCGGATAACTCCCTCTCAAATGTATCACGACTAAAGCGCCAGCCCTTTGGTGGATGCTGAATTAGGCTGCCATTAGGTGTTTTTATGTCATACATCAAATTTGGTCTGATAAGCGAGTTTCGCACATCGCCTGAACGCCAAGGACCTCGAGGGTCACTGTCAGGATTAGCATAGTTGACATTGTGCTTATCCTGTCTCGGCAAATCCTTTAGAACAAAGGCCGAAGATTTTTGATACACGAGAATGTAGTTGTGATGAACTGAGAATTTCCCGCTATACCCCTTTGACTGAACACTATGATTCCAGACTGAGCAAGAAAGGAAATTATTTCTACTGAATAGCTCATCACATAAAACTTTCAAATAATGACATTCATTGTCATCAATAGTGATCCATAGAGATCCATCCTCTGATAATAGTCGGCGAATAATCTCCAATCGATCACGCATCAAGCTCAACCAAATGGAATGCTCTAATCCGTCATCATAGTGAGTGAATGCACTGCCGGTGTTGTAAGGTGGATCGATAAAAACGCATTTCACTTTGCCCGTGAACTCTTGCTCTAAAGCTTTTAGCGCTAATAAATTATCACCAAAAATTAGCCTATTATCGAAAATATCCTTGTCCGAATAACGCTGCTTCGCGTGATAGGATTTTTCTGGATTTTCCAACAAAATACGCGGCTCTAATTTTGGCCGTTTGTCTTTGCCAATCCAGGTGAGTTCGAGTTTTTGGTTGCTCATACGATTATCAAACGCCTCGATGAACTACGCCTAGAGCGCGTTCAACAAATGTCTTCAATTCCGGTTCAACGACAACAATGGTGTCTGCGCTTGGGTTGGTGTCGTGATGAAATTGGCCTGCATATTCCTTAATTTCATTTAGCTCCTCCACCAGAGTCTGTGCATGACAAAGCGGACTGGGAGTTTTCGCATCGCGAACAAGGACAACAACTTGACCAAATAGCAGATCTTGCGGAATATGCCCTGGAAAACGCCGATGCAAATAACCCTCTAGCATAGGCCGAATGGCCTTCGCTATTGACATAGTGTCACCACCTTTTCCGTCGACAAAGTCGTTGAGCATTCTGTGATGTCGGAAATAGGGAGACTCGCACTCAACATCCAAGTCAACAGAATCGAAAGTTGAATACTCCCCTGTCGTTCTGCGCAATTGGAAGGCAGCAATTGGTGCCGCTTTGTCTTCCTTCTTGAAATACTCACTTAAATCACGAAGAAAGTATGGATCGTACGCCAAAACCATGATTTGCTCTGATTTAGCGAATATCTTCCTCAGCACCACCCGAGTGTGATGTCGGCGGTTCAGATCCAAGCTACACATTGGATCGTCGATGACGACAATTTTCTTCCCAAGACTGGGGTCTTCCATGGTGCTGGCAACAAAGAAAGCGAATGCAAGCGTTCGTTTATCTCCCTCGCTCAAGGCTGTGGCGAAGGATGGCGGACCGCCCTCCAGGGATACGCTCTTGCCTCTTAGCTCAAGTCCATATTCGCTACGCGGAGCTGCGCCACGGAAATTTGCATTCATTCCCCTAATAGCGAACGAGGCGCCAAAACTTTTCAGTAGGTTGTTGATGGTTGTTTCGTATTGGTCGAGCGTCTTTTGCATTAACGCATCGAGAGTTTCGCGAGCTGTCTTTTTTGCTTTTTCCGCCAACTGGGCATTGCTCTTGGCGGTCACTAACTGGCTAAAAAGCTGCACGATATTTGGATCATGCCGACGCTTTGAAGCCTGAAGATTTGCAATCTCTTGCTGCAACTGTTGCACGTTCTCTGTGGCTAACTGCTCTTTGTAGGCATCGATTACCGCCGCCAGCCCATTGATGGCGACATTGGCTGCATGCATCGGCGCGACAACCTGTTCCCACAAAGCGACCGCTTTCTGTTTGTCTTCGCTCATACCAATCGGATCAGTGGGGGAAGCCTGCTTCAATTTGACAAGATCAGTAAGCAAGGCTCTTAGGTCATTGAGTGCGCTGTGACAAGCCACCGAATTAAATTCAATCGGAGTTACTTGTATATGCTCCGCCCACACTCCTGCATGAGCAGAAACGATAGCGACGGACTGTGAAAATGCATCGACAACGCTAGCAGATGTTCCCGCTGCAACCGTATTTATCAGCCCAACAACCTTAACTTTTAAATCACTATATGCGGCATTGAAATGCGTTTGATAAGACTGAATTAGATTGTTCCCTGTTGTCGACTGAGCGCAGTAAGGGCAGGAATGACCGTTATCAAACTGTCGACCTTGGCTTAGCCAAGCCTCTGCAGATTTATTTCCCAGCGCTGCAACATGTCTTTTGACTAATTCTTCCGCGCCGGCGTGGATATCTTTGAGTGATGTGGCAAATACAGAAAAAAAATTGTCGATGTTAATAGTCGGTATGGCAATGGCAATGGGAATCGCTTTTTTTAGAATTGCAGCAATATTTCCAGCGGCCTCGATTCGCTTTCGATAGTCTTGAATTTTTTTGTCGGCATCTGCAACAGCAGGCAGTTTCTCGAATACGGCGAGACTCATCCCCAAATGATGGCCAGAAAGCTGTGCGATTAATTCTTGCTCTTTTTCTGCGGCTGACTTTGCCTCGGCAGTAGCCTTTTCAACATCTGCACGAGCGGCAAGAGCCGCCTCTCCAAGAGCAAATTCCAGCAGATTTTTCCGATGCCCCGTACTTACCGTTCCTCCAGAGTGGACGTTACGCTCAATGAATTCGGCGTCGAAAACCAAGATCTCCGGGTGCAGCTTTGACCATGCTCCATCCTCATATTCAGTTTTTTGTCCATTACTGAACTGAAGAGACACCTTCGGCGGGAGAACACCGTCAATCGTTTTCCTGCTTGAAACAATAGAAACGTCCCCTACTGAAACTGATCGCAAGACACTTGCCAATGTAGATTTTCCTCTACCATTATGTGAATAGATTAACGTCGCTTTTTTGCATGTAAATGGCTTTCCATTTGCTTGATAAAGAAGTCCGATCCCTTGCACCTCAGAAATTCTCTCTAACATCACTTCTCCTCAAAACCCAAGGATTTCAACTCTAACCCCTCAATCTCCTGCAATGATTTCCCAGCAATGCCCTGTAAGTCTCCGTACATGCCAACAGTAGATTGCATGACTTTGTCTATTTGAATTTCTCGCTTTGCCCATTGTCGTTGAATGGCTTTTTTTTCTGCCATGAGGTCTTCTTGCATGGTGCTGAATGCTTCGACGATAGCTTCTACGCGTTGACGAAAACGTGGGCCTGTTAGGTATTGATAAATCATTTCGGTTTTGGTTTGTTGGCCTTCAGAGGATGCGCGAGCTAAAGCGACTTCGAGTAGTGTTTGACGCAATATCATGGCAACAGGTAATGCAGATTTTGGGTGTACTACCCAGATACCATCGATGAGATCAAAGGTTTCAACACCTTTGGGTAAGGCATGGCTAATAATGACTGCTATTTCTGCTTTAGCGCTGCGTTGGTCTTCTCTTAATTTTGTTAGCCAACCATCACTCCAGTTTTTGGTACGTTTTGATTCCCAAAGAATGGTTCCATTAATTTGTCCTGCGGCGGTTGATACGCGATGGAGAATATCGCCACCGAATTCGCCTTTGGGAACGGGTTCTATTGAGTCGTAGATGAATTTGGCCTTGAGTACATTTTCTAGTTCTAATTCTTGAACTTCGCCTTGGAGTTGCTGAGAGCCTTGTTCAGCTTTTTGTTTGAGTTCTTCAATTTTTTGTTGCATGGAGGTGTATTAGTCTCGACTTAATCTGACACATGGACTTGAAAAAGTGAGAGTTACCGGTTTTGATTTGGGTGTCAAATCCTTAAATCAAACCTAAGAGGTAACTCTCATGTTGCATAGTATC
>JAHFSE010000045.1 GCA_023265895.1 Gammaproteobacteria bacterium | reverse complement strand
AGCAAAGGGAATTAATGCGCCCGGCTCATCAGTGCCAGCATAACCTTCCATCGAAAAAGCTAAAGGGCTATCTACATCATTAGGCGCGCGAATCTCGCTGACATTTAAATTAGCCCGTTGCGCTGTACGACCGCTGTAACGTCGTGGTGAACGCGCAATTTTCAAACCTTTAATTCGAAAATTACTTTCCGGCGCCGCATGCACAATATTAGCTAACATCGGAATTTCTTGGGCGCAAGCTTCCGTTGCGTCATTCAAATCTCCCCAACTAAAAGGCTGATCCGTTAATGTGGTGGATAAACCATGCAGCCAACGCCAACTGTCACGAGTCATGCAATCCGGATGATAATAAGATGGTTCAAATACTTGGAAGAAACGTTGTGCGCGACCTTCCTGACTCACCACCGTACCATCGGTTTCAGCAAAGGTTGCTGCCGGCAAAAGCAGTGTGGATTTTTCTGTGGTTGGTGTACGCTGATGGTCAATGGCAATAATCGTTTTGCATTGCGATAAAGCATTATCAATCACTGCTGCAGGCGCACGCTGGTATAGATCATTTTCTAAAATGACTACCGCATCCGCTTTCCAAGTGGCCAACAAAGCTAACGCTTCATCTAATGAGGGCGCATTGAACAATCCCAAACCAGCGCTATTCACTTCAGCTAATGCAATAGTCATTGCTGTTTCCGCATTATGTATATGCAACGCACGGGCTACATTCGCAGCCGCTTGTAAAATCGCCTCGCAACCTAAACTAGTACCCGTAACAATCAAGGGTCGCTTGGCAGCTAACAAAGTCTGCGCGATGGACGCAGCGCGGGAAATTAAGTCAGCATCGGCGTCAGTGACTGCTGGTGCATCTGCATGAATGGCATGAGCCACCGCAAAACCTAAGCGAGCGATGTCTTCTGGCATAGCAAAGAAAGTATCGGTAGCAATATCATCTAGTCGCGTTTCAGCAACAGCAGCAATAAATATCGGACTTTTTTCTCGCTGACCTATATTTTGAATCGCTTCCGCTTGCCACTGCGCTATTTTATTTTCAGCAGCCATTTCTTTTACTTTATTTTTTGCTGCCTGACGTAAAGCTAACGCAATACGTGGTGCAGTTTGTGTCACATCCTCACCCAATACCAACACTGCATCGTATTGTTCCATTTCACGTAACGATGGCGTATGCATCGGGCCTTCTTGCAAAATTTTTAACGCCGTATGAATTAATTGATTATTTTGCTCCGACACGCCACTGAAGAAATTATCTTTACCTACTAAATCACGCAAAGCAAAATTACTTTCTACACTAGCACGCGGCGAACCAATACCAATCACTCGTTTGCTTGCACGCAATGCATTTACCGCAGTTTCCACTGCAGCATCGACGGTCAATGCTTGCCACTCTTGATTTTTCTTCAACCAAGGACGACGCGGTCTATCTTTGCGATTGACATAGCCATAGCCAAAACGCCCGCGATCACAGAGAAAATAATGGTTCACGCTACCGTTATAACGATTTTCAATGCGACGCAATTCACCGTAGCGTTCACCTGGGCTAATATTGCAACCAACGCTGCATTGCTGGCAGACACTGGGCGCAAATTGCATATCCCATTTACGATTATAACGCTCGGAATGGGTGCGATCGGTAAATACACCCGTGGGACAGACTTCCACTAAATTACCGGAAAATTCACTTTCTAACACACCCTCAGTTTCACGACCGAAATAGACATTATCATGGGCACCGTAAACACCTAAATCCGTACCGCCGGCGTAATCTTTGTAGTAACGCACGCAACGATAGCAAGCAATGCAGCGATTCATTTCGTGATTAACGAAAGGTCCGAGATCTTGATTTTGATGAGTACGTTTATTAAAGCGGTAACGACGTTTACTATGACCCGTCATCACCGTCATATCTTGCAAATGACAAGCGCCGCCTTCTTCGCATACCGGGCAATCGTGAGGATGATTGACCATCAACCACTCCACCACACTTTCACGAAACGCTTTGGCTTCCTCATCCGTCACGGAGATCACGGTGCCGTCGGCAGCAGGCGTCATACAGGACATCACCAAACGACCGCGTTTGTCATCTGGGTTTGCATATTGTTTAACAGCGCATTGACGACAGGCGCCGACACTACCCAGCGCAGGATGCCAACAAAAATAAGGAATATCTAAGCCTAAGGATAAACAGGCTTGCAGCAAGTTATCTGCACTATCGACTTCGTACTGTTTACCGTCTACTTGAATACTCGCCATGCGTTCGTTACCTAATTGACTAATCTAATGCCCTCCCCCTTTGAAAAAGGGGGATTGAGGGGGATTTTTAAAAATCTCTAACCTATCTAAAAAATACAAATCCCCCCTAACCCCCCTTTTTCAAAGGGGGGAATATATTTACAGGGAGGGGCTCTCTTTTATACCCTGTTCAAACTCCGACCTAAAATATTTAATTGCACTTTGCAGTGGTTCCATTGCACCTGGTGCATGAGCACAAAAAGTTTTTCCTGGGCCTAATGCACGGGTCATCTGTTCTAAAAATTCAATATCGCCAGCTTGTCCTTGATTTTTTTCAATGGCTTCTAATACTTTTACCGTCCAAGGTAAACCATCGCGACAGGGCGTACACCAACCACAAGATTCACGAGCAAAAAATTGTTCGAGATTACGCACTGCAGCAATTAAATTATGCTGATTATCCAATACCATAATTAATCCGGTACCCATTCGACTACCCGCCTTACCTATGGTGTCGTAATCCATGGCTAAATCGAGATGTTCGGGTAATAAAAAATCCGTCGATGCGCCACCAGGTAACCAAGCTTTTAATTCCAATCCGTCTTTTAATCCGCCGGCCAAATTAAGAATTTCACGGGCAGAACTCCCAATCGGTAATTCCCATAAACCAGGATTTTTTACTCGACCAGAGACGCCATATAATTTTGTGCCGGCGTCGGTGCTTTTACCTTGGGATAAATTCCTAAACCATTTGGCACCACGCAAAATAATTGCGGGAATATTCACTAACGTTTCTACGTTATTAACGATGGTAGGCTTTCCCCACAAACCCGCAATTTGTGGAAACGGCGGCTTTGATCGCGGATTGGCGCGCCGCCCTTCTAAGGAATTAATTAATGCAGTTTCTTCACCGCAAATATAACGACCAGCGCCGGTATGAACATGTAAATCTAAATTCCAACCAGAACCTAAAATATTTTCACCGAGATAGCCTGCTGCTTTTGCTTGTTCGATGGCTTGATTTAAACGCTCAGTAGCTAATACATATTCGCCACGAAGAAAAATATACGCACGCGTTGCTTGAATGGCGTATGCAGAAACAATCATCGCTTCAACCAATTGATGGGGTAAATTTTCCATCAACATACGATCTTTAAAAGTCCCCGGCTCCATTTCGTCAGCATTGCAAACTAAATATTTTTGCCCGGCGTTTTCATGCATCGGAATCAATGACCATTTAATTCCGGTTGGAAAACCTGCGCCACCGCGACCCCGTAAATTCGATTCTTTTACTAATGTCTGAATATCCGCTGGCGCCATTTCTTTTATTGCTTTGCGCAATGCCGAATAACCTTCGAGAGACTCATAGGTTTTTAAATCAAGAATGGGCTGCGCATTATTTTTGTTATAACGCCAAGTGAGCGGATGGGTTTCCGCGCTGATATTATTTAGGCCAAGATTAACATTGGAGCTCATAAGTATTGCTCCAACACCGCATCCAACTTTTCTACCGACACATCAAAATGGGTATCGTCATTAATCATCAATACCGGCCCACGATCACAGGCGCCTAAACAACAAATGGGTAATAGAGTAAACCGATTATCTGCGGTGGTTTGTCCAGGTTGAATCGCTAATTGTTTTTTTAACGCGCTATATATTTCTTCAAAGCCCACCAAAAAACAGCCAATGCTGTCGCACACAGCAATGACATTTCGACCTACCGGCTGACGATAAATGCGATTATAAAAAGTCGCTACGCCTTCAATATCAGAACCTGGAATTCCTAAAATTTCTGCAATCGCTGCAATGGCATTATCTGGCACCCAACCATGACGACGCTGAACAATTTTCAAAGCATCGATACTCGCTGCACGAGAATCATCATAATGATGCAGGCAATGTTCAATCTCCGCTTTGTCTTCTGCGGTGAATTGATAACGATCGGTGGCAATTATTTTTTCCATCATCGGTCCACATCCGCCATAACAAAATCAATACTCGCTAAATAAGCAATTAAATCCGGAATCATACTGCCGCGAATCACCGAAGGAATTTGCTGTAAATGCGGGAAGCTCGGCGTGCGAATTCGGGTGCGATAACTCATGGTGCTTTTATCACTAAACAAGTAATAACTATTGATACCTTTCGTCGCTTCAATCATTTGGCAGGATTCACCAGCAGGCATCACTGGGCCCCAAGTCACACTTAAGAAGTGCGTAATTAAAGTTTCGATATCTTGCAAAGTGCGCTCTTTTGGCGGCGGACAAGTTAAAGGATGATCGGCTTTATAAGGTCCCGCAGGCATGTGATTTAAACATTGCTCAATGATGCGCAAACTCTGCCGAATTTCTTCTATCCGTACCATACACCTATCGTAGGCATCGCCGTTATTCGCGGTGGGAATTTCAAATTCGAAATTGTTATAACCAGAATAAGGCCGTGCTTTGCGTAAATCATAATTTAATCCGGTCGCACGCAAACCTGGACCTGTAGTGCCCCAAGCTAAAGCTTCTTCCGTTGTGTACTGCGCAACGCCGACGGTACGCGATTTTAAAATACTATTTTTTAACGCAGCTTTTACATAATCATCTAAACGCTTTGGCATCCAATCTAAAAAAGTACGAACTAATTTCTCCCAACCATTAGGCAAGTCTTGCGCAACTCCGCCGATACGATACCAAGCGGGATGCATACGAAAACCGGTAATAGCTTCGATGATGTCGTAAATTTTTTGTCGATCGGTAAACATATAAAAAATCGGCGTCATAGCGCCTACATCAATAATATAAGTGCCGAGAAATAATAAATGACTGCAAATACGGAATAATTCCGCCAACATGATACGAATGGTTTCCACCCGTGCCGGCACTTGAATGCCTGCTAATTTTTCTATCGCTAACACGTAGGGTAAATTATTCATCACTCCACCGAGATAATCGATACGATCGGTGTAGGGAATATAGCTATGCCAAGATTGACGCTCAGCCATTTTTTCTGCGCCGCGATGGTGATAACCAATATCTGGGACACAGTCGATAATTTCTTCGCCGTCTAATTGCAAAATTAATCGAAATGCGCCGTGAGCGCTGGGATGATTTGGCCCCAAATTGAGGAACATAAAATCTTCATCAGCGGTGCCACTTTTCATACCCCACTCTTCGGGCTTAAAGCGCAACGACTCTTCTGCTTCCGTCTGTTTAGCAATGTCTAACACAAAGGGATCAAATTCCGTAGCACGCGCTGGATATTCTTTGCGAAGCGGATGACCTTGCCAATACCTTGGTAATAAAATACGAAATAAATGGGGATGACCGTCGAAGTGAATACCGAATAAATCATAAACTTCGCGCTCATACCAATTGGCATTTGGCCAAATAGCAATGATAGAAGGGAGCGTTAAATCATTTTCAGCGAGCGCCACTTTAATGCGTATATCGCTATTTCTCTCAATAGAAAGCAAATGATAAAACACGGTAAAATCAGATTTTGGTTGGCCTTCACGATAAGTGCGTAGCCGTTCATCAATGGCGCTTAGGTCGTAGAGCATGACATAGGGTTGTGGCGAAGTTCGTAGAAATTTTAATACTTCCACTAATTGCGCACGCGATACCCAAAGTGTGGGCATACCATCTACCGTCGACTGAATAACGAAAGCCGCTTCGCCAAATTGCGCTGTTAATTCTTGGATAACCATTAAATCTCATCCGCACTACGAAGATTAGTAACCTTAATTCTTTGATCATGTTTGGCTTCGCGCTGCGGCTGCATTTCCGGACGATAAACGCCTTGATCACCCACCACCCAAGATAAGGGTCGACGCTCTTTGCCGATGGAATCTTGCAGCAACATTAAGGCTTGCAAAAAAGCTTCTGGTCTTGGCGGACAACCGGGTACATAAACATCTACGGGTAAAAATTTATCCACGCCTTGCACCACGGAATAAATATCATACATACCGCCGGAATTCGCGCAGGCACCCATGGAAATTACCCACTTCGGTTCGAGCATTTGATCATATAAGCGTTGCACCACCGGCGCCATTTTAATAAAGCAAGTGCCGGCAATAATCATTAAATCTGATTGTCTGGGTGATGCGCGAATCACTTCAGCACCAAAGCGGGCAATATCGTGAGGCGCAGTAAATGCTGTAGTGGCTTCCACATAACAACAAGACAAGCCAAAGTTGTAAGGCCAAATGGAATTTTTGCGACCCCAGTTCACTGCGCCGTGGAGCATTTCTTCGAGCTTGCCCATCAAAATATTTTTATGTACATGTTCTTCAAGTGGATCATCCACCGTTTGTTTTTGTTCTAACGGATAGCGGGTTTTTTGCGAATCTGTGTTAGCGCGGGTCAGTGTATATTTCATGCGTCAACCCTTTTTCTAACCAATTGCCGACGCTTAGGCGCCCAATTCAACGCACCCAATCGCGAAATATAAATCAGACCTACTAATAAAACAGCAACAAAAATAACCACTTCAATAAAACCT
This sequence comes from Gammaproteobacteria bacterium, assembly GCA_023265895.1. Taxonomy (GTDB): domain Bacteria; phylum Pseudomonadota; class Gammaproteobacteria; order Pseudomonadales; family JAHFSE01; genus JAHFSE01. Next base: position 8,153 of record JAHFSE010000045.1, on the reverse strand, counting down.
GACCAACCAATTTCGCGAACATTAACAGCCCAGGCGTAGAGATATAAAGCTTCCACATCGAAGATGACAAAAAACATAGCGACCAAATAGAATTTGGCTGAGATACGCAATCGTGCGCTACCAACGGAAACAACACCTGACTCATAGGGGTCATTTTTTGCGCGACCGCGACTGCGGCCACCTAACCACACGGGCACGAACAACATGAAGGCGCAGACCAACAGCACGCCAAAAATAAATACACCAAAGGACCAATGTTGCGCGAGGATTTGAACAGGAGACATGAATACGCAAGCCTTTATTGATGAATCGTAGAATTGCTCAAACTAATAAGGGATGCGGATTATATACACGACAAATTAAAATGCACTAAGAAATTGTGGGTGAATTGATGAACAATTACTCAACTATTTTGCTCCTGATAATTTCCCTTTATCTTCCACTGCGGTTAATACACCGCGCAAAAAATTAAGTTCGGTTTTATCTGGCCTGACTCGCGCTAACAATCGCTTGACTCGGACCAGAATCTGACGAGGATTCTTGCTATCAATAACCTCTAACCGTTCGAGCACACGCACAAAATGCGCTTGAAAATTTTGCATGTCTTGGTGAGTTGCCAATGGCTCATCCCACGCTCTTGCGACGATCGGCATACTTTGAGCCGTGTCCTCAGCAACTGCGCTTTGCAGCAACCAATGGGTGCGCACTTCATAACACAGCAACTGAATGGCCATGGCGACATTTAATACGCTGTATTCCGGATTACCAGGAATCGCCACATGATAATGGCATTGAGTAAGCTCCTCATTGCGCAAGCCCATCGCTTCACGACCAAACACCAAAGCAACAGGATGATGGGATGCTTCTCGCACCGCTAATTCACCACACTGGCGGCCATCAATCACTGGCCATGGAATCCGTCGTTGCCGAGCACTGGCACCTAAAATTAAACCACAATCAGCAATGGCTTCCTCCAAAGAAGCAACCACACGCGCTTGCTGAAGAATATCCACGGCACCAGATGCCAACCAATCGGCTTCCTCTGAGGGGAAAATTTTCGGCTTAACTAATACCAATTGCGACAACCCCATAGTTTTCATCGCCCGCGCAGCAGAACCAATATTGCCGGGATGGGTGGTATTCACCATCACCACACGAATATTATTCAGCACATCAGAAACATCATGGATCGTCATAAATAGAAAAAGCCTTAGACAAAAGGACAGCCATCTTAACAAATACCCTTCTATCGCTAAAGCAAAGTCAGTACAATGCCCGGCTCTTTTTATATCGACCAATTTTTGTGGGAGCCTGTTTAAAATCGTCACGAGCGAAGCCAAGACGCGACGAAAATTGACGAAAAACCGGAGTTTACTCTGTTGTAAATGAGGATTTTGAGTCAGTTTTCAACAAAGTATTGGCAAGCGCAGTAGATTTTAAACAGGCTCTGGGAAATGTTATGCAGCCCATGGTGAATATCGCTCTCAAAGCCGCTCGAAAAGCTGGCCAATATTTATGTCAGGCCTTTGATCGCGGGGATCCATTGCAAATTACCAGCAAAGGTCGCAATGATTTTGTCACTCAAGTAGACCAAAAATCAGAAGCTATCTTAGTAGAGAGCTTACTCACCACTTATCCAGATCATGGCATCCTTACTGAAGAATCAGGGCAAATTGGCAATGCCAGCAGTGAATATCAGTGGATTATTGATCCCTTAGACGGTACGACTAATTTTATTCATGGCATTCCTCACTTTGCCATTTCCATCGCGGTGAAAAAAAATCAGCTGTTAGAACATGCGGTAGTACTGAACCCTATGCTGCAAGAAGAGTTCAGCGCTTCTCGCGGCCATGGCGCTCAATTGAACGGCAAGCGTCTGCGAGTGAGTAGCTGTTATTCCTTGGAATCGGCATTGCTTGCCACTGGATTTCCTTTTCATACCGGCAATCTAGAATATTTAGAGGCTAATCTAGCCATGCTAAAACAGTTTCTCCCACAAACTGCGGGCATTCGCAGAGCGGGCGCAGCCGCTTTAGATTTGGCCTATGTTGCCGCTGGACGTTACGATGGTTATTGGGAATTTGGCTTAAAACCCTGGGACATCGCCGCAGGTGCTTTGTTAATCCAAGAAGCCGGCGGACTCATTGGCGACCCGCTCGGTGGGCACCAACATATGGAGGCGGGTCACCTTGTATGCGGCAATCCCAAACTTTTTAAATTACTGTTGCAAGCCCTGCGCCCAAATTTACCGGACAATTTGCGCTTTAACTAAATACGCCCACACACGGTCAACGGCCATTTCAACGGATTGCTCTGCCATATCCAACATCAATTCCGGATTTTTCGGCGGCTCATAGGGCGAATCAATGCCGGTAAATTGAGAAATTACACCCGCACGGGCTTTTTTGTACAAACCTTTTGGATCTCTTTGTTCACAGACAGATAAAGCCGTGCTCATAAATATTTCGACAAAATCTCCTGCTGCAAATAAATCGCGCACCAATTGCCGATCCTGAGTAAAGGGAGAAATAAACGCACTCAGCACGATCAATCCTGCCTCTGTCATTAATCGAGCCATTTCACCCACACGCCGAATATTCTCCGTGCGATCGGCTTCAGCAAATCCCAAATCTTTATTGAGTCCTTGACGAATACAGTCACCATCTAATAAATAGCTATGATAACCCTGCGCAAACAATCGCTGTTCTAGCGCATTGGCCACAGTGGATTTACCCGCACCACTGAGCCCCGTGAACCACAACACACAGGAACGCTGATTTTTTTGCTCAGCACGTTGTGATGGCAGAATATTTTGGGGATGAAAAAATAATTCGCCTTCATTCATTTTTAATGGATACCTTTGTCATGCATCATTGGAAGAAAAAAATTAATTGCGCCCTTTGCTCATTGTTGTTATTTTTTTTAACGCTTGCTTTATTGCCTACAATGAACGCCTTTGCTGAAAATAGACTCAAGATCGGTGATCGCTGCTCAGGCGAAGTATTACAGGTTTACGACGCAGACACCCTACTTTTTCAGTGCGACAATCACCCACCCATCTTAGTTCGACTTGCGGGCATCGATGCACCCGAAAGCACGAAAAAAAATAAAGCCTGTTGGCAGCAACCCTTTGGCGACACGGCAACGAAGTTAGCACAGCAACGCTTTTTGCATCAACGATTTGAACTCGAGATAAAAGATCGGGATCAGTACCATCGATGGGTCAGTTTACTGCAAGACGCCGAAGGTCACACAGCCAATGAGTGGTTAGTAGCACAAGGATTAGCGCAGGTATATCGCCGTTATCCTCATCCCCAAAACTGGGAAATGCGAGAGCAACAAGCACAACAAAATCGCAAAGGTCTTTGGCAGAACGCGCCATCATGCATCATACCACCGGATCAATGGCGACATAGACAAGAATCTCAACGCTGCGAACAACTCATTCAATTTCAACAGCAACAATGTCTATTTTAAATTTTTTCTATCAGCGGCTTTATTCTTTCTCTACAATGCGTCACTGCCCAATAGCGCCAGGATCTCGTTTATGTTATTTCGTCTATTTTTTTATGGCTGGTTTATTTTATTTTCCTCCGCTTGCTGGAGCCAAGCTTGGATTGCGCCAAACAGTTTACCGTTAAAATCTCAAATCACTTATTTGCAACAACAAGGCGTTATTCATGCGCCGATTACCACTTGGCCCATTGCCTGGCAAAGCATCGCAACGGATTTAGAAAATTGCATACAACAACCGCCATCCATTGCCATTGGCAATTTATGTCAAGCGTTACTCAAGACACATCATCACACTCAATCACTGCATATCAATGCAGGCGCTTATGTAGCCAATGATCAACCTTTATTAAATAGCTTCAATAGGCCCTATCGCGGGAAGAGCGGTACGCAACTCAATGTCTCCACCGACAATAAACACTGGTCCGGGCAACTCAGCCTGAATCAAATAGATGCCTCTATCGATCAACGAAGCTTTCAATTAGACGGTAGTTATTTGTCTACGCACTCCGACAATTGGGCGCTGGGCGTTGGCGCTGTTGATCGCTGGTGGGGACCTGGCTGGGATTCCTCTTTAATTTGGTCGACTAATCCACGTCCAATTCCAGGTGTATTCTTAAGCAGAACCACTAACAAACCCTTTGAATCGACCTTACTCAATTGGATTGGCCCGTGGCAACTCACCACCTTCCTAGGTCAATTAGAAACACATCGAGATATACCCAATGCGTTATTTCTCGGTCTACGTTTTAATTTCCAACCTTGGACACCCTTGGAAATTGGTTTATCACGCACAGCGCTTTGGGGTGGCGAAGGTCGGTCAGAGAGTTTAAATACTTTGGGTAATTTATTAATTGGCTACGACAATACCAGCGGCCCATCAGAACCTGGCAATCAATTAGCAGGCCTTGATGCAACTTTGAGTTTTCCAATAAACACTTATACCTCAGCTATTTATTTTCAGTATATTGGCGAAGACGAAGCGGGTGGATTGCCTGCTAAATCGTTAGGACTTGCAGGTCTGAGTCTCAGCAAAGCTAACATGAACAGTCAATGGACGTTTTTTTTGGAAGCCTCAGATACTGCAGTGAATGTACTCAGTAAGGCTGAATTCAATGTCGCCTATGAGCATCACCTTTATACCGACGGCTATCGTTATTATGGCCGTGCCATCGGCAGCACCTATGATAACGATACCCGCACCTTTATTCTAGGACTAACAGGTTCAGTCAACCGGACGCACCAACTCTCCATCACAGCCGGCAGCATTGATTTCAATCGCGATGGTACCGGAGATCATGGCCTTATTCACGGCGCACAACGCAGCCGACACTATACCTTGTCCTACACGCATACCCATACAGCAGTGGATTTTGGTTTTACACTGAGCAAGCTTTCATCCGTTCCGGATAATACTCAACTAGCAGATAAAACAGATAACCTCACTCTATTTGTTAGTAAAGATTTCAAATAAATCAAATCGCTTTACAACGATTTTAATAATTTATCTTCAATCACAATTTTATTATTCTGATTTAATAGTCGCAGTAAAATCACGGAACGATCTTGCCCCGACTGACAAACATAGACAGCTTCTAAATCGGCAAATGGCCCACTTTTAATCAATACTCGCTGTTGTGATTTAAAGCGTGCTATACCTTGCAAAGCTTGCTCACGCTGCTGAATTTCGGTGATTAAAAAATCTGATGCGCTGGCGGTCACTAAACCAAAACGTACAAATCCTAGCACACCGCGCGTACAACGAATTTTTGAAAAAGGTTCTGGAGACGCCTGATCTTTAATAAATAAATACCCTGGAAATAAAGGCTCTCGACTGTGATCAGAGCGCGACAACCAAGGACAATAATATTCAAAGCCCTGCAATGCAAGATGCTCACATGCACGCGTTTCCTGCTTAGGTTTTGTTCGCACAACAAACCAACTCATCCTGAACTCTCCTTGCTAACCCGCGGACTTCCACTTTATACTGGCCCGCCATAAGTCGGCTTTCTATTTAATTGATTTCCGTAAGACAGATCGACCTCATAACGAGGTGCGTGATTATAAGCACGACTTAAAAATAGATTAACTCTTTTTAAGTTATTTTTTACAGAATAATGAACTGGCTTAATTTTTACTCAAGAATATAAGGCATTATTCCGAGTATTTTTTACCTAGCAGCCAAGGATGTCTCACGATGCTACTTGCTCATTTTTTTGAATTACCTCGTTATATTAAACGACTTATTATGCTGATCTCGGATATTGTGTTTATTGCACTGGCTGTTTCAATGACACAAATGCTGGTCACACACCAATGGATGCCTCATCGATTTACTTTTGATAACTGGCTTATTCTCGATGTTTTATTGATTAGCATCCCTACCTTTGCTGTGTTAGGTCTGTATCATGCGATTGTACGATTTATGGGAGAAAAAGCCTTGCTTGCAGTACTGCAAGGTACTGTCATTGCTGCATTAGCCTACGGAAGTTGCGCGTTATTACAACAAGAACCCATTTCTCTAGTTCACATCATCGTATTTTGGACTTTGTTATTTATTTTTGTGGGCGGCTCACGCTTTGCTGTGCGTCATACCATTCACGCATCACATAATAGACATAGACAATCCATTATTATTTATGGCGCTGGCAATACCGGCACTCAATTATTAAAAGCATTACAAGGTGGGAAAAATTATCAAACACTCGCTTTTCTAGATGATCGCACCGCACTACAAGGTAGCGTCATCGATGGTATTAAAGTCTATTCACCGGAAACACTGTCGTTACTCATCGAACGACAGACAGTTCAACAAATCTTTTTGGCCATGCCCTCAATCAGTCGCGCACGTAAGCAACACATTATTAATAGCTTAGAAAAATACGCAATTCATGTGAAAACCATCCCCAATCTTGCCGACATCATGACGGGAAAAGCTTCCATTCAAGAAGTGCGCGACATTGAAATTGAAGATTTGCTAGGTCGTGATGCCATTGAAGCAAATCAAACATTATTAGATTCATGTATTGCAGGAAAAATTGTTTTAGTCACGGGCGCTGGTGGTTCCATTGGCTCAGAACTGTGCCGACAAATATTAAAGCAAGCACCCAAAAAATTATTATTATTGGATTCTAACGAATATGGACTCTATGCCATTGAAAAAGAATTAATTGCGCATCAAGTTGAAATTGCCAGCACAACAAAAATTCTTTCCTTCCTAGCTTCAGTGCAAGATCGAAATAGCTTGGACCGTATTTTTAGCACATTTCGTATTGATACGGTTTATCACGCAGCCGCCTATAAACATGTCCCCATGGTTGAATGCAACATTATTGAAGGGATTAAAAATAATATTTTCGGCACGCTTTATACCGCCGAAGCTGCTAAAAAATATCAGGTCAGCACTTTCTTATTAATTTCCACGGATAAGGCAGTACGCCCAACCAATATTATGGGCACCACAAAACGGATGGCAGAACTGATTTTACAAGCACAAATCAGCACACCTGCTAAAACGATCTTTAGTATGGTGCGTTTTGGCAATGTATTGGGATCCTCGGGTTCTGTGGTTCCTCTATTTCGAGAACAAATTAATATGGGTGGCCCGGTCACTGTGACCCACCCAGAAGTCATTCGTTATTTTATGACGGTGCAAGAGGCGGCTCAGCTGGTGATTCAAGCCAGCGCTATGGCACAAGGCGGCGATGTGTTTATTTTGGATATGGGTGAGCCAGTCAAAATTCATGACCTAGCCAAGAAAATGATTCGACTGATGGGCTGCGAAGTGAAAAATAGTGCGAATCCAGACGGCGACATTGAAATTCAATACACCGGCTTACGGCCCGGCGAAAAATTGTTTGAAGAATTATTAATTGGTGATAATCCCATTGGCACGTCTCACCCGAGAATCATGCGAGCAGAAGAAACGCACTTGTCTTGGGAAGAGTTACAAGCACTGCTACAAGAACTAGAACAGGCTTGTCAGTTGAATGATTGCAAAAGAATTCAACAACTGCTGCTCAATGGGCAAACAGGCTATACTCCTATTGGCGAAATCAGCGACCATATTTGGCAAGTCTCAGCTCAAAAAATTGCTGCGAGCCACTCCAATGTCGTCAGCGTACTGAAAATGTCGCAAACCAATCCAACACTCAACCAGAGGTAAAGGACCTGCGTAATGATTGAAACACCGATCCTGTCTCCCTCATTACAACTCACACCACGAGGGCAATTACGTCACTTTCTTTCTCTGGATGATTTAAACCGCAGTTTATTGATTCAAATCTTAGATCATGCGGAATCCTTTCTTGGCATTGGACAACGCAGCATTAAAAAAGTTCCTCTGCTACGCGGTAAAACCGTGATGAACTTGTTTTTTGAACCCAGCACTCGGACGCGCACCACCTTTGAACTTGCGGCTAAGCGCCTTTCTGCCGATGTATTGAATATTAATATTTCAGATTCCTCTACAAAAAAAGGGGAATCACTCATGGATATGCTACGCAATTTAGAAGCCATGGGTACCGATATGTTTATCGTGCGTCACGGCCAAAGTGGAGCAGCACATTTTATTGCACAGCAAATTGGACCATCGGTTGCGGTCATCAATGCGGGAGACGGCAGTCACGCCCACCCCACTC
>JAHFSE010000168.1 GCA_023265895.1 Gammaproteobacteria bacterium | reverse complement strand
CTGGCTCACCCTCACTCGTCACGCCTACTCGCTTCATAACCAGTAACCTTCTGAATCTCTTATTTATTAAGTCTGAACCGTGCTGTTTATGCAATGCTGTCATATCATTAAAATCCTTAATAAAAATTAGTTAATCCTCCAAAACACGTACGTTATCGCCACCAAAAAAGAGGGTGTTTATTTTTTTTTATCATTAAATGACTATATAATCAATAGGTTTGTTTTGGACTAGGTGAAATTATTTATACTAAAAACATTTTCAGCGCCGTGGGAGAATGTGACGAACTGTATTGCACTTTTATAAAACTGACTTTTTAAAAATAGGTTTATAAACTTCTTAAGTCAAAAAATATATAATCCTAGGATTAAACTAATATATTGATTTATAATGATTTTCTATAATAAAAATACCAAAAGCCAGCTTTTTTTAGTGGCGATAACCAAACCCGCAGTTTTTAAGGGGTAAATGTTAATAAGTCGCTAGGCAATGTAACTCTATGTCGCTTTCCGATTGGGACGCCAGTATACCGCTTTTAGCCTATGTTAACAGATTTTAACCATTTGTAACCTATTGAAAAATAAAGGGACAAATTTACCCACTAATATGGGTTGACAGTTCCCAATCGAAATGTATACTTATGTCCAGTTTTTTGCCTCGTAGTAATAAATCGTGAAGGTTAACAAAAAAATGAACCCTGATTCCCCCCCCTTTTTGAGCAATATTTTATCGAAAAATATATCCTGTAGCGAGAAAATAATATTAATTATTCTATATGACAAAAAAAGCCCTCATTCTCAAGAGGTTACTATTTCACAAGAAAAACTTGCTGAATTGTCTGGGCTGTCTCGTAAGACGGTTGGAAGGTTAATAAAGTCGCTTAAAAATAGAAAAATAATAAATATTATCAAGCGTAAGTCGTGGGATTTTGGCCCTTCCGTGTCATTTTATGCGCTTTTGGAAGAAAAAGACACGGGATTTATCCCAACAAAAGGAATGAAGAATTTTGTAATGAATCCACTTTCAGAAAATGCACCAGTAATGGTGGTGCCTGAGCCAAAACCATATAAATATCAGGCCGCATTGGAGGAGCTGGAGAGTTTTATCGAGCTTCAAGCTGTTGATAATGCAGGGAGATTACCGGAATTGATTGAGCAATGGGTTGGCAATGGATGGCATCCTGACGAATTTGAAAAGCATATCTTTGATTGTTTGTTGAAATATCCTACAGAAGATTGGCCGCAGGACTGGTTTACAGAGGATTTTTCGCTTAATCATGAGAGAAGCAAATGGGAGGCGGCTTGAACCACCTCCCACGCTGTTTAGGCCGCTAGCGCGGCTTCCTGTGGTATGCGGTCTAAAACCCACCGGCAAGCTTTTGTCGCTTGACTCGATGCCGTAACAATGACTTTTTTATCGTTTTTCAATACTTTAAGCCATGATTGAATATAAGCTGAATTGTGCTGCAATACTGGCTCAATATCAAGTTGCGCGGAAAGAAACGCGCTGCCAAGTTCCGCCACTAATTCCTCAAAAGCGTAAGCTTCATTGCCAAAGCGGCCTTTAAAGTCTCGGTTGCAGCGGGTAGCGTGTCCGGTTGCGTGCGTCAATTCGTGGCACAAAGTGGCATTATAGAGGGTTTCACTAGCAAAAGCTGTATGTAGTGGCATTTGGATTGCATCCAAAGCGGGGCTGTAAAAAGCCCTATCTCCGCCATGTCCTAGCTTCACGCCGAGTTCTTTCACCAATTCATCAATTGAATTATAATTAACAGGTGTTCCAGCTATATGCTTGGGTTCTGGCAAGTTGTCGCATTGCTCGAAATTGAAAACGCTATAATGCTTCATAAAAGGGATTTCAGTTTCTTCACCAGTCACCTTGTCTTTTACCTTGGAAAACTGCCAGAAAATAACCATAGTTGATTTTTCGCCCTTGCGAACATTGCCGCCCAGCTCGGCGCATTGCTTGAATGAATACCACGCATTAGATTCGTAGTTGGTGCAACCTAGCAATAGCAGGTTCAGGCCGTTGTAGTTGCGGCCTGTTGAGCCGTTGAAAGGGAGGAAGCTCTTAGTTGCGGCCTTGCCCGCGCCTTTTGATTCCCAAGGCTTAAGCCAAGGCAATTTGCCGCTCTCGATTTGAGCAATAATTTTATTTGTGATGGTTTCATAAATATCGAATGTCATAACATAATCCTTTTAATTGTGCGGGCTTTATTGCCTCGCCTATTAACTAATAAAGTAATATAAAACCCTTGTCAAGTAGAAAAATAGAGGCTTGAAGCGTCATACAAGTTAAAGCATTTTAACTAAGATATATCCAGAATTGGTATTTAAACATATTAACATTACTTAATAAATGCAATTAATTATATAATACAGTATGTTATCAATATTAATTATTTCCAGACTAAACATTATACGACAATGACCAGCGAGCCGCCGGATATATTAAACGTAAATATTATTATATTACAATAAGTTATTATACACACTGACACTAACACTCAATAGTTGCTTATGTGTTAACAGTCATTAACACCTATGTCACATTTGGCGTACGCTTGATTATAGCGTCATACGGTTCGTCCGATGCCAAAAACCAGCGCAGACCGTATCCAGCACCCCCACCAAGGGGTTTTTGTAGATTGACCCACTCCCGCGTAGTGCAGTGCGCCCCACCTCCCCCTCTACCCCCCCCCACTCTCATAATTCATTTGACACCCCCCTTACTTTGTATTACACTTGCATGAATTTAACTGGGAAGGATGTTTATGGGTGAATTGAATGATAGGGAATTGGCTTCTATTGTATGGAACAATACGAATGACACGCCATTTAGTGAGTTGCCGGAATCTGATAAGGTAGATTTTGTGGCAAAAATAGTGGAGCAACGCGGGGTTAAACCTGCAATTTTGGAGGAGAAAACGAATGAATAATTCAGATGTGGTAGAGAATTTCAGTGCGGCGGAGATAGCTGCGATTGCGTGGAACAAGGCGAATGATGTACCGTTTAGTGAGCTGTCGGATGCGCTCCGCACGGAGTTGGAATTGGCGGTTATTGAGGGAAAAACTGAGGCTGGTGGCGAGCCGACTACGCCTGATTCCGTGCCATCTGCGCCGAAAAAACCAGTGAAAGGGAAGAAATAATGTTGAATAAGTGCGCGTTTATTGGCAATTTAGGTAAAGACCCGGAGATTCGTTCCACGCAGGATGGGCGTGAGATAGCGAGTATCTCGTTGGGCGTGTCGGATTCATGGAAGGATAAGGCCACGGGTGAGCGGAAATCGCGCACGGAGTGGGTTCGTGTGACGATATTCAGCGAGGGCTTGGTAAAGGTAGTGAAATCGTATTTGCACAAAGGTTCCAAGATATATATCGAGGGGCAGATGCAGACGCGCAAATGGGTGGATAAAGATGGTGTGGATAAATACACTACGGAAATTATTCTGCAGGGTTTTGACAGCAAATTAATCATGCTTGACGGCAAGCCGGGTGGGGAGAGTGCGCCGCCGCATGAGGCTGTACCGACAGGCGCGGAGACCGCACAGTCTGTTTTAGATGACGATGGAATTCCGTTTTAAGCGAGCGGTTAGGCGATGGCATATCCACGATTGATAAATCCTGATTCTGCGAGCGTGATGCTGAGTGTCCGCATGTCGCCGGATATTGTTCATATGCTGGATATGTTGGCACTGGACGATGGTCTGACGCGCAGTGGGTTGCTTCGTACCCTGATATTTGATGGGGTTTCGCGGATGATGGAGG
>JAHFSE010000167.1 GCA_023265895.1 Gammaproteobacteria bacterium | reverse complement strand
TCGTTCTATCAGTCGAAGGAAAAGGCTCCTTGGAATGGGGCGAAAAAAGATACTCCGATGGCAGCACTCATACTGGGATGTATAATACTGAAACCGGGCAGCTGAAGAGAGGGGTATCAAAACCACTGGAAACGATAGGATCACAGGAGAATTTGACCCTACCGGCGACTACTGTGATACATCAGTAGATGTTTCAGCGGATATTGAAAAAGCAAAACAGGCTGTAAGCGAAGCAAGGCAAGCTGCGCAAAAAGCAAAAAACCTTGTTGAAAGGTTGCAAGAAACCTATCAGTTTAAGACGGAAGCTACGAGTGGATGATCAACCGATGACGCCCTTAGAGAAGCTATTCAGCTCGCTGAATGAGCCTTACTATGACATAATAGATCACTCTTTATTTAACTAAAAACGGTGATCTTGTGGCCCCTCAGGAACCCCTTAAAAATCTGCCGGTGGGTATTCAAACTTTTGCTGATGTGATCAGCGGTGATTTTCTCTACGTCGATAAAACGCACTATCTGCATCAATTGATTTCACCAGCCAAAGGTGTTTATTTTCTCTCTCGCCCACGACGTTTTGGTAAAAGCACCACGCTCACTACGCTAGAATCTATTTTTCAGGGTAAAAAAGAATTATTCAAAGGCTTATTTATTTCGACCACGGACTATGCTTGGCCAATACATCCGGTGATTCGACTGGATATGAAATACGCCGCTCATCCTACTTTTGAACGCGCAGAAATGGGTTTAAGAAACCAACTGCGCACGATAGCGAAGAATCAAGGCATCGAATTAACGCTTGAGTTAATTGACGATGCACTTACTGAGTTAATAGAAAAGCTTCACCAAAAAACCCACCAAAAAGTGGTTGTCTTAATTGATGAATACGATAAACCTTTAATTGATTTATTGGATGACATTCCTGAAGCCAAAAAAATTCAGGGCTTATTAAAACGTTTTTATGGGGTATTAAAATCAGCGGATGAACATATTCGTTTTGTATTAATTACGGGTGTGTCTAAATTCACTAAAGTCTCGGTATTCAGTGACTTAAATCATCTTACGGATTTAACCATGGATGTGCGTTATGCGGGTTTATGCGGCTATACCCAAGAAGAATTAGAATTTTATTTTTCTGCTTGGATCGAAAAGTTAGCCGAAACGGAATATAAAACGAAAGAGGAAACACTAGAAAAAATTAAAACCTGGTATAACGGGTATCGATTAACTAAATCAGCTATTAAAGTCTACAACCCTTGGTCTACCATGCTCTTGTTTGATAAGCAGTCTTTTGAAAACCATTGGTTCGAAACCGGCACGCCGACTTTTTTAGTGCAGGCTATGAAGAAAGAGGCTTTTGATTTAGCTATTCTTGATCATACTATTTCAGTAAGTAACTTCTCTACCTACGATATCGAACATTTACAGATTTTGCCCTTACTTTTTCAAACCGGATATTTAACCATTAAAGGTTATGATGAAGAGATGGACACTTATGAATTAGATTTTCCTAATTTAGAAGTAGCTAGAGCTTTTTCAGTTCAATTGGTGGGTACTTTTTGTGAGTTAGGGGAAACCGAAGATACGGGTTTTCGACTCGGCTTAATGGCTGCCTTAAAAGCGGATAATCTCACTGAATTTTTTTCTATTTTAAATCATTTGTTTGCCAAAATTCCTGCGCATTTGCACGATAAAAAAGAAGCCTATTATCACAGTATTTTTATTGCGGCTTGCACTATGGCGGGTATTCCCATTGAAGCAGAAAAATTCACTAGCATGGGACGCTCTGATGCAGTTTTACAAAGTCCTACCAGTATTTATGTGGTGGAATTAAAAATGAATCAACCGGCCGATGTTGCATTAAAACAAATTGCAGATAAACGTTATACGGAATGTTATCAGCATTTAAATAAAACCGTGATTGCCGTTGGGGTATCTTTTAATTATCAAGAAAGACGTATTGTGGAGTGGAGAACGAATTAAATTACCCTCCACAGAGAGGTGCATCGAAGAAGCGGGGTGGTTTTCATGAATTATGCAACAACGCCCATCTGAAGAGGGGTTAAGGGGCGTTTGATAAAACTCGCATTTTGAGAACTGTAACCGGTATATTTCACGTTTTTAGGCATCATGCTATAGATAATTATGGAATTTAAATCAATCCTCCAACAACTGATCGACGGCCAAAATCTAACATTAGACGTCATGCAGACGCTTATGCGTCAAATGATGACCGGCCAATTAACGCCCGCACAATTAGCAGCTGTATTAATAGCACTCCGCACCAAAGGTGAAACAGTCACCGAACTGTTAGCTGCAGCACAGGTCATGCGCGAATTAATGACACCAGTGGAAATCAATGCCCCTTATTTGGTTGACACTTGTGGCACCGGTGGTGATGGCGCTCATTTGTTTAACATTTCCACCGCCAGCGCGATTGTCGCAGCCGCTGCTGGCGCTCACGTTGCTAAACATGGCAATCGCTCTGTCTCCAGCACGTCTGGCAGTGCAGATGTGTTAGAAATCGGTGGCGTTAATTTACAGTTAACCCCCCAACAGATTGCTCGCTGTGTTGAAAGCATCGGCATCGGATTTTTATTTGCCCCTGCACATCACAGCGCAATGAAACACGCAATTGCCGTACGCCGTGAATTAGGTGTGCGCACTTTATTTAATTTGGTTGGCCCACTGACTAATCCAGCGCGAACGCCCCACCAAGTGATGGGTGTCTTTGCTCAGCAATGGGTCAGACCCTTGGCAGAGGTATTAAAAGGTTTAAATACACAGCATGCTTTAGTCGTTCATGCGGCCGACGGTTTAGATGAAATTAGCATTGCTGCGCCCACTTATGTTGCCGAATTACACGAGGGTGAAATTCGAGAATATCAAATTCAACCGGAAGATTTTGGTCTTACCTCTGCAACAGATTTAATCTCACTAACAGTCCATTCTGCACAAGAAAGCTTGCAATTAATTCAATCGGTTTTTGCAAAAAAATCATCGGGGCCCGCTAAAAATATTGTGTTGTTAAACGCCGGCGCAGCCATTTACGTTTCTGGCATTGCCCACAGTTTGCAGCAAGGTATTCGTTTAGCGGATGATATTTTGTGTAGCGGTTTAGCCAAAGAAAAATGGGAAACACTGGTAAATTTTACTCAAGTATTTTCAGCGAGTGAATAATATGTCTTCTATTCCAACCATTTTAACTAAAATCATTGAAAGAAAGTATCTTGAAGTTTCTGAACGACGCCAACACTGTTCGCTCACAGAATTAGATGCTGCTATTCAACAATTAGAGACACCTCGCGGTTTTTATATCGCATTAAAAAATAAAATCGCGCAAAAAAAACCAGCAGTGATTGCAGAAATTAAAAAAGCATCGCCCAGCCAAGGTGTCATTCGGGAAAATTTTGATCCTATTGCTATTGCGCAAACCTATGAAAAACACGGTGCAACCTGTTTATCTATTTTAACCGATGTCGATTTTTTTCAAGGTTGTGATGATTATTTAACAACAGCGCGCGCTACTGTACAGCTTCCAGTATTACGCAAAGATTTTATGGTCGATCCTTATCAAATTCATGAAGCGCGCGTTATTGGCGCTGATTGCATTTTATTAATTGTCGCTGCATTGAGTAATGAACAGCTACAAGAACTTTCTCACTGCGCCCAACAATTAAACTTAGATGTTTTAGTTGAAGTGCATAACGCAGAGGAATTAGAACGGGCATTAATCTATACTCAAACACCGCTCATTGGGGTAAATAATCGCAATTTGCAT
>JAHFSE010000044.1:14440-15098 GCA_023265895.1 Gammaproteobacteria bacterium | reverse complement strand
TTTAAAGAAAATTGCGCCGATGGACCTTGAATAGAAAAATTAGGCGTCTGTAAAACACCTTCATTTAAATTAAAATGTCCTTGCATCTGGTCATAGGCAACACCTTTTTTAAATAAATCACTAAAATCTAAATGCAAGCGCCGTTGCAATGCATGAATATTCAATAAGCCAATAACTTTAATAGAAGAAGTTGCTGAATCCACTTCCAGTAATTCACCGCGCGTGGCTTTGACATCTAAATTACCAGCCGCTTTCATGATAGAAAAATCCCAGGGCGCACCAGGCCAGCCTACATCTAACGACATATCAACATGCTCACTGGTTGCACTCGGTGTATATCCCCAGGCACTCATCACCGAAGCAATATTACCTGCGGTAAAATGGCCCGACAATTGTGTATGCATTTCATTTGAATTTGCACCCATCCAAAGCGCTTTACCTTTTAAATTTAAGCCACGAAATTGTCCGTCAATACTATTCATCAGCAAGCCATTTTTTATGGGTTGTGCTTTCATATGCCAGCTCCCCCAATCTTGATCATCTATCTTGAATGATTGAATCCCTAAATCAAATGCCGGCCAATATCTAAAATCTAACTTATCATGGGTCGCTGACGCTCGCACATTTGATGAGGTTATGTGAAACGCTGTTTTTAATC
>JAHFSE010000044.1:0-14430 GCA_023265895.1 Gammaproteobacteria bacterium | reverse complement strand
CAATTTTTGTAAATTAATTTGCAGTGGATCATGATCACTGGTGCGCACTTGGCCTTCTAATTCATTATTATCTAGTGCAAATTGCCAACCCTGAGCATTACGCCCTATTTGTAATTCCGTTTTCTCTAGTGGATATCCCCATAAATTTAATTGATCTACCATTAAATCTAACCAGCGAAATCGCGCTAAAGTAAAGTTTTTCGAAGTTGCACTAGCCGAATCAGAACCAGAAAATGCAGCCTGTTTATTAATAAAATTTTGCCACTGCGCGACATCTAATTGTTTAACACGCCCATCCATGGTGATTCCTGATAGAGGTAAATGCGCTGGCTCAGATCCCCAGTGAATCGCACCTCGCTCAATCCCTTTAGCTGTTTTAACCAATAAAGCATCAGCAATATGAGCGATATTAATGCGTGTTGCATTATTACCAAAAAAATTGGTTCGATAAAAAAGATCTACTTTTTTTTGTGCCGTTTTAGCTAATGGCTCTGGCGCTAAAACTTCAGTGCCTACTAAATTAGAGCGCACTTCTAACCAACTTTCTGCTGGACGAATGCCTTGCACTGGATAAATATGAACATCTGCTTGATAAGCTGATTTACCTTTGAGTAACGCCCACAAATTATTTTTATTCCAAGCCTGTAGTAATGTAGGATTCGCTTGGCTGCGCCAACTAATTTGAGTATGTTTTCGACCTTTAATGCTATTAGTAACAACCTGTGCAATTAAAGGCTCACCCAATAACATGCCCTTGACAGCAGACGCCTGCAATCCAGTATCTTGCCGATAATCCAAGTGTCCCTGTAGTTGATGAACAATCAAATCAGCTGAAATTAATTTTAATTGCGTAGACTGCAAATCAACACCTACTTGTATTTTAGTAACGCTTTTATCTATGGGATCAGCAAGCAAAGGAATATCTAATCCTAATTGCACAGCGATAGGGCCTTGCCCCTGCAGCTGATCCACCAGATCAGCAAGCGACGCTCGAATATCCGGTGTTTTTAACACATTCATAGCTTCACCGGCATTGCCTTCTGCTATCGCGGAAACTAATAAATGCGGCACTGCATCAGGTGAAAATTCAGGAACCTGAACACGACCACTGATCTGCGTTGCTTGATAGAGCTGACCTTTCTGTAAAGCAATATCAACCATACGACCTGCTACTAATACATCGGCTTGCACATTGTGCAGCATTGGCCAAGGTGGCGCATAATTAAGCTCTGCTCGATCCACTTGATAACGCATTTGAAAATTATGATGTCGATTGACCAACGAAGCACTGGCACCTAACTCTCCATTAAATAAAAAATTTCCTTCTTTTAAATGGCCAGCCAATATAGAAGTATCTAACCAAGTAACTAATGCAGGCGTCATTTCATGAATCGGCAAATATTTAGCTGTTTCTCGACCATCACCGTTCCATACACTGGCATTTAAACGTAGAACCGGTGGTTTCTGTTGAGCTAAGGTCATTGACATGAATGCTCTAGCAACCGCTTGCTTCGCTAACACAGACACTAAACCCGACTCAATTTGAATTGATTGATCATCGTTTTTATACCAACGCAATGCCGCTGATAATTTTTGTCCCTGCACAGGCCAACGCAAAATTTCCGCTAAATTTAAATCAAATTGAGGACTGCTCAACGACAAAACACCTCTATTACCTTGGCTATAAATAAAACCGTTGAGCCCGGTAAATCCTGGGATCGATACCGAATGGATTGGCGCCAAACTTAAATGGGAAAAACGAGTACTAAAAGTCACTTTAGGTATTTTTTCTTTCGCACTCGCTTCTGATTTCAGCAATACATGATGCAAATCACCTCGCGCTATAATAGATTTTAAAATAGGCTTTTGTGCATATAAATTCGGAGCAATAACATCACCCAAATGGGTTATCCAGGCAATGGGTAATCGACTTAATTGTATTTGCCAACTGGCTTGGGTTTCGGGCGTAGCAGTCTTGTGATAAGCAATAAAAATACGTTCGTTTTTTAACTGTCGTTTCTGATACTGTAAAGCTAATTGATCTACTGATAAATGCCAGGTTTTTGGATCTATTTGTTGCCAATAAAAACGCCCGGATAATTTAGGGATCCATTCATATTGTTTGTTAGCTTGCCGATAAGCCAGCACATCAGTAGCATGCACTTGACCTTGTAACCAAGCATCATTCGCGCTTAGCTTTCCCCATATTTCTGTCGCTAAAGTAAGATGTTGCCAATGCAAACCTGCCCATACTTTATCTGAAATCCATTGACTCATTTCCGAAGGATCGAGTTTCAAATAGAACTCTGCATGCCAACCCAAGGGTGCGGCAAGATCTCTATGACCATGAGCAATTAAAATAAAATCCAACGGCTGTTGTTTTTGCAATACCATATGCGCCGATAATTGATAATCGCCGCCTCGCTTCGCCAACACCATTGAACGACTGCTCAATTGATATTGATGGATTGGATCTCGATAATTCAGATGAACCGATTTTAAACTGATGCGTTGTTGACCTAAATAGCGATCAAACCATTCATTGATTGCATCATTTAACGACAATGAAGAAGCCGCCACATAAGAAGCTGGAATACCCACCACATGAATTTCATTAGCTGCATTTTTTTCAATGGTGAGCCATACACCATTAATTTCTACGCCACGCAGTTGCAATGAGCGATACCAAATACTTTTGATGACACTTACTTGTAGTTGAATATGATTGAGATAAGGTAAATCTTGCCGCTGATCTTTGGGATGAATCCGAATATTATTGGCGTACAACACGGGATTTAATACTTCCCAACCTGCAGATAACGAACCAATAGTAACGGGCGCTCCCAATCGCACAGTGAGCCATTGTTCTACTGACGTTTTATAAGCGGGCACAACAGAAACCGTATAGCGCCCGACTAAACTATAGATAGCACAGAGTAGCAATAAAATTGCACCCAAAAAATAAAGCTTTTTTGAAACCGTCTTAATGATCATTGAGCGACCTTTGAGAGCAATCTATTTCATCCACTCTCATTAAAAAATGCTATAGCAATATAACGTCATACTGTTCAGGCCCATATAAGGCCTCAACTTGAAATTGAATGGTCTTACCAATCTTAGCTTCTAATTCTGCTACATTTGATGACTCTTCATCTAATAAACGATCGACAACGGATTGTGACGCAATCACTCGATATTCTGATGCATTATAAATATTAGCTTCACGAATAATTTCCCTAAAAATTTCACAACATAAAGTTTCTGCTGTTTTTGTTACGCCACGACCATAACAAGTAGGGCAAGGTTCACAAAGCAATCGACTGAGACTTTCATGGGTACGCTTACGCGTCATCTCAACCAAACCTAATTCTGATACTTGAGTAATTTTTGTTTTAGCGCGATCTCGTTCAATAAATTTTTCAAAGGTGCGCATGACCTGTCGTTTATGTTCTTCATCTTCCATATCGATAAAATCGATAATAATAATACCGCCTAAATTACGTAAACGCAGCTGTCTCGCAATCGCATGAGCGGCTTCTAAATTAGTTTTGAAGATGGTTTCTTCTAAATTTCTATGGCCCACATAAGCGCCCGTATTTACATCAATCGTGGTCATAGCTTCTGTTTGATCAAAAACTAAATAACCACCCGATTTAAGTTGTACTTTGCGCCCTAAGGCTTTTTTAATTTCATCTTCAGTATTATGTAAATCAAAAATTGGCCGTTCACCTACATAAAGCTCAATAGCTTGTTCAAATCCAGGCATAAATTCTTTAGCAAAATCTAACATAGCACGATAATGGGTTTCAGAATCCACTAACACTCGCTGTACTGGCGGACGCATTAAATCTCTCAAAATGCGTAAATAAAGTGGCAAATCTTGATGTAAAACTGAAACCGGCTGGCTGTAAATTATTTTTTTCTCAATGGATGACCACATTTTTTTCAGAAAAGTTAAATCAGAACCTAAAACTTCTCGATCCATGCCTTCAGCAATGGTTCGCGCGATCACACCACCACCAGACTGGCCTGACGCAGTAGTTTGAGTAACGAGCGATTCAAGTAATGATTTTAATCGGTCTCGTTCCAGCGGATTTTCAATACGCTGAGATAATCCGATGTGTTGGTTATGGGGCATAAAAACCAGATAATGAGAAGGCAGAGATAATGCGGTTGTCAGCCTTGCGCCCTTACTGCCAATTTGATCTTTAACTACCTGCACCACTAAAGACTGACCTTCTGTCAAAACATCCTGAATGAGCGGTGTATGAGTATGATCCATCGCCACTTGCCCACTCGAAGCAATCGATAGTGCTTGAGGGCTTGCTTGATGTTGAATATATTCAATATCATGAATGTGAATAAATGCAGAACGCTCTAAACCAATATCGACAAATGCTGCTTGCATACCCGGCAGAACACGAACTACGCGCCCTTTATAAATCCCTCCCACCAAGCCTCGATGAGCGACTCGTTCAAAACTTAGTTCTTGCACGACACCATTTTCAATCAGCGCCATGCGAATTTCTAATGGCGAGCAATTGACCAATATTTCATCTGCCACGCTATAAATACCTCAGCGTTAAATGCTTGTAAGAGTCTATTTAAAATCGCCATAAGCATAGCAAAGAGGTGACAAATTTGACGATACGCATCAGTTAAATACAGCTGTCTTTCTAGCCGAACCAACCGATAATAAACGCAGCGCTGGCCATAACAAGCCACTGATCAATGCGGATAAATAATAATAAAAACCTTCAGCAACGGGATCACCCAACAAACTATGTAATACACGCATCAAAGTTTGATATAAACCTACTAACACAAAAACGGTAAAACATTGTTGCCACCAAGGAAATAACCGAATGCGGTGATGAAGCAAATAGACAAAATAGGCAATAACCGCCATAGCCAATGCATTCAGGCCAAATAATCCTTCGGTCACACAATCTAATAATAAGCCTACTGTCCAAGCACTAAAAACACCAAAGCGACTGGGTGCCTGCAAACTCCAATAAATTGCACCTAATAATAACCACTGCGGCTGCCACCACTGTATCCATTTAGGTAAAGGCAATAGAACGAGAAATAACAATAAGCATAAGCTGACGCCAATACGCAACCAGGAGGCTTGTTGTTTTGCAGAATAACGCATTAATCACTCTCCACTTCAAGGGTTGATGAGGGAGGCGTTGATGCGTGATTCAGCACTGGAGATTCAGCGGAGCTTGGCGTTTTAACCTCTGTTAACTTAGCTTTCGCCTCAACATGTGATTTTGGTGGTAAAGCACTTTTCGGTTTTTCAACCAGGACTGGCGGTGCTGTTGGCATAAGGTTATTCATTTTAGGTGTGACAGATGTTGATGCGGGAATGTCCAACCTACTTGGCACAGATAATGGCAGAGCAGTTAACGGCGCAGCCGTTGGCAATGAATCAGCGGTGGTCGCAGCAGCAGTACCGATAGGTATTGGCGCTAATGCGGCGGGAGCAAGCACAACAGGTGGCGGCGGAATGGGAATACTGCGCTGTTGCGTGACGACCAAAACATAACGTACCTGACCTAAAGACGCTGCTGGCTTAGCTTCAACCACAGCAAAGGGTGCACCGGTATTATGTTTGACTAGAGTGACTCGCGCTACCGGATAACCGAAGGGAAATCGCCCACCCAATCCAGAGCTCACTAATACATCATTCACGCGAATATCCGCGGTTTCCGGTAAATAAGCCAAATAGAGTTTATCTAAATGTCCACTGCCAACGGCAATAGCGCGCACACCATTGCGATTCACTTGCACTGGAATTGCGTGATTGGCATCGGAAATTAATAACGCACGACTGACAGAAGGACTCACCGAAGTAATCTGTCCTAATAACCCATGGGTTTCTAAAATAGGCTGCCCTACTTTAATACCTGCTGCTGAACCCAAATTTAAAATTACTTCGTGATGAAATGGATCCGGATCAACGCCGATAATTTCGGCCATTTTAAAACTGCCCTGCACTTGTTCAGAAACATGCAACAGGCTTTTTAACCGTAGATTTTCAATTTCTAATGCCTGTAGTTTTAATAAGCGATGAGCAGTGGCTAATGCCTTGGCGCGTAAATGACGATTGTCCTCCAACAAATCTTGACGAGATCCCCAAGTATCTTGTATCCACTCAAAACCAACAGAAGGGAAATGAGTGGTTGTATAAAGCGCAGCAACAAAACCACCTGCGCCTTCATGGACAGGATCCAACCAATGTCGAGTATCGGCAAAAATTAATCCTGCGGATAACAGCATCAAAATCCACAATCGAACTTGTTTTGCATCAAACGCAAATAAAGTTTTTATAGCGCCTCCCTGTTTTTATCGCGCTGACTAATTTAAGGAGATTGCTTAGAAACACGCTTACATCGGATCCACTTCAGTGGTAAATAAATCAAATCCTCTCTGATCCATCAATTCCAACGCACGGCCACCGCCACGAGCGACGCAAGTGAGTGGATCCTCAGCAACCGTAATTTTTAAACCGGTTTCTTCCGCTAATAATTTATCTAATCCACGCAACAAAGCACCCCCACCCGTCAGCACAATACCACGCTCAGCAATATCCGCTGCTAACTCAGGTGGTGATTGCTCTAACGCATTTCTCACACCACCCACAATGGTCGTTAAAACTTCTTGAATTGCCTCCAAAATTTCACTGCTATTTAAGGTAAAACCACGAGGCACGCCTTGAGCCATGTTACGACCACAGACATCAATTTCTAATAATTCTCCAGTAGGATAAGCAGAACCAATTTCCTGCTTAATGCGCTCAGCGGTGGTATCACCAATTAAACAACCATAATTGCGACGCACATACGCCACGATGGCTTCATCAAATTTATCACCACCCACACGCAAGGAATCGGAATACACCACACCATTAAAAGAGAGAATCGCAATTTCTGTAGTACCACCGCCAATATCTACCACCATGGAACCGCGCGCTTCTTCCACTGGCAAACCTGCCCCTAAGGCGGCAGCCATCGGTTCCTCAATTAAATACACTTCTCGAGCACCCGCACTTTGAGCAGATTCTTTAATCGCCCGTCGCTCCACTTGGGTAGATTTACAGGGCACACAAATTAATACGCGAGGGCTCGGCGCCATAAAATGATTTTCATGCACCTTATGAATGAAATACTGCAACATTTTTTCAGTCACCTGATAATCGGCAATCACGCCATCTTTTAATGGTCGCACGGCAACAACATTACCCGGTGTTCTACCTAACATCCGCTTCGCATCTACACCCACCGCTACTACCGTCTTTTGACCATTGGTACTTCGAATAGCAACCACCGAAGGTTCATTCAAAACAATGCCCTTACCTTTCACATAGATCAAGGTATTGGCAGTGCCTAAATCAATAGAAAGATCAGTAGAGAACATTCCACGTAGACGTTTAAACATAATATTTGCTAACCGTTAAATTAAAAGCGAGATGGAAATTAAAATCAGAACACGCTGACAAGCTCAATTGTGAACACGGCTCACCCTATTTGGGGAGGCCACACTCTAACAACGTCTCTCCATCAGAGCAATATACCTTCGCAATTTGCACCGCAGATAAAGCACAACAATAGAAATTCAGACGATGAATTCAGATTAGTCAATCTTCCACAAATAGCATAAAATCCCGCCTTAATTTTTTACTGTACGAGCACCATTGTGATGAAACTTACCGAACAAGATGTCAGCAAAATTGCCGATCTCGCTAAACTGCAATTAGACCAAACTCAATTAGCTAAAATTACGCGTTCATTATCGGATTTATTAGTTTTTATCGATCAAATGACCAGCATCAATACCGATGGCGTCACACCCATGGCCCATCCACTCAATGCTGCTCAACCCCTTCGACACGATGCTGTAACCGAAAATGATCAACATGAATTGTTGCAAATACTTTCTGCAGAAGCTGCTGATCATCTCTATTGGGTGCCTGCTGCTATTTCTAACAAAAACGCTTAAGGACATATTCCATGAGTTTTACCACCCTAGCTCAATATGCAACGGCACTTGCGACGAAAAAATGCTCAAGCCTAGAAATTGTTCAAGACTGCTTAAGTAGAATTAAACGCGCCAATAAAAGCTTAAACGGATTTATTACCCTGACTGAAGAGCAAGCATTAACCGCGGCAAAACAAGCCGACGAAAAAAGAGCGCGCGGCAACGCCGGACCACTCAGCGGAATTCCTATTGCCCACAAAGATATTTTTTGCACCCAAGGCGTAAAAACCACCTGCGGTTCAAAAATGCTGGATAATTTTATTGCGCCCTGCGATGCCCAAGTAGTGAGCCTCTGCAATGCAGCAGGGTTAATTAATGTAGGCAAAACTGATATGGATGAATTCGCCATGGGCTCATCCAATGAAACCAGCTCGTTGCAGCGGGATTAGTGCCAGCGGCAACGGGAACGGATACCGGCGGATCTATTCGCCAGCCAGCAGCTTTTTGCGGATTAGTCGGATTAAAACCCACCTATGGCCGAATTTCTCGTTGGGGCATGATTGCTTTTGCTTCCAGTTTAGATCAAGCCGGCCCACTCACGCACACTGCAGAAGATGCCGCATTACTATTAGAAGTGATGTCGGGTTTTGATAACAAAGATTCCACCAGTATCAATCAACCAGTGCCGCGTTATTCTGAAAACCTAACAATGTCATTAACAGGACTCAAAATTGGTTTACCGAAAGAATATTTTAATAACCAACTGGATCCACAAATGTCTGCGTTATTAGATGAAGCCTTAAGCACCTTTAAAAAACTCGGTGCGCAAACAAAAGAAATTACGCTGCCGCATACGGGATTAGCTGCACCCGCTTATTACGTGATTGCGCCGGCCGAATGCTCATCGAATTTGGCGCGCTTTGATGGCGTACGCTTTGGCCATAGATGTGAAAACCCCACCAGCTTAGATGACTTATACAAACGCTCGCGCAGCGAAGGTTTTGGTGAAGAAGTCAAACGCCGCATTATGGTAGGCACTTATGCGCTCTCTTCCGGCTATTACGATGCCTATTATTTAAAAGCGCAAAAAATTCGTCAGTTGATTCGGCAAGATTTTCTTGCTGCTTTTAATGAAGTAGATATTATTTTTGCGCCCACTGCGCCAACGCCTGCATTTCGGTTCGGCGAAAAAAGCCAAGATCCTATTGCCATGTATTTATCTGATGTATTTACCATTCCGGTGAATTTAGCCGGATTACCGGCGCTGTCCATGCCAGTCGGTTTCATTAATCAATTACCTATCGGCGGTCAATTAATCGGTCGAGATTTTTCCGAAGCGCAATTATTAAATGCAGCGCATCAATATCAGTTGCAGACGGATTGGCATGGGCGGAAACCTCCTTTCGTGTGAAAAGAAATAAATAACCTCCCCCTTTGCAAAAGGGGGATTGAGGGGGATTTAAAATCACCTCGTAAAATCCCCCCTAGCCCCCCTTTATTAAAGGGGGGAAATGAAAAGGCGTATTGAAAATAATCGAAGGATATTAGTTATGTCTACCTGGGAAATTGTCATCGGCCTTGAAGTCCATGTCCAACTTAACACTGCATCGAAAATATTTTCCGGTGCTAACACCCACTTTGGCGCGACGCCCAACAGCCAAGCTTGCATCATTGATTTAGGTATGCCAGGTACTTTGCCTGTGCTTAACAAAGAAGCAGTGAAAAAAGCGATATTATTTGGTTTAGCTATCGACGCAGAAATTGCGCCCTACTCTATATTTGCGCGCAAAAATTATTTCTATCCGGATTTACCGAAAGGTTATCAAATTAGCCAGCTGGATCATCCCATCGTTGGCAAAGGGAAAATGAATATTCAATTATCCGATGGAACAAAAAAAACCATTAACGTTACTCGTGCCCATTTAGAAGAAGATGCAGGGAAATCACTGCACGAACAACGCTCAGGATTTACTGGCGTGGATTTAAATCGCGCAGGCACTCCGTTATTAGAAATCGTTTCCGAACCTGAATTACGCTCTGGTGAAGAAGCCGTCGCTTATTTAAAAGCCCTGCATAGCATTATTACCTGCTTAGAAATTTCCGATGGCAATATGGCGGAAGGTTCCATGCGTTGCGATGCCAACGTCTCCGTACGCAAACTCGGCAGTGAAAAACTCGGCACTCGCACTGAAATTAAAAACGTCAATTCCTTTCGCTTTGTGGAAAAAGCCATTGCTTATGAAGCGGAACGTCAAATTGATATTTTAGAATCCGGCGGTAGTATTCGACAAGAAACGCGTTTGTATAACAGCGACACCAATACGACCCACTCGATGCGCAGCAAAGAAGAAGCCAACGACTATCGCTATTTCCCCGATCCGGATTTATTACCGATAATGATTTCTGAAGAATGGAAAGCCGAATTAAAAGCTTCACTGCCTGAATTACCGCGCAAAAAGTGCCAGCGCTTTCAGAATGAATATGGCTTAAGCGAATATGAAGCGCAGATTTTAACGAGTGATATGCAATTGGCGCATTATTTTGAAGCAGTTAATACAGCTTCGAATAATCAGCCGAAATTAGCCGCGAATTGGATTATCGGCAATTTGCTTGGCGCGCTAAATAAAAATGAACTGACGCTACAGGATTGCCCTATTGCCGCTGATTCCTTAGGTCAAATGATTGCCCGCATCGCCGATAATACGTTATCCAACAATACCGCAAAAATTGTATTTGAAGCATTATGGAAAAACACAGGGAAAACTGTAGATCAAATTATTAGTGAACAAGGCCTGCAACAAATCACTGATGTTTCTGCCCTTACCGAAATCATTCAAACTATGATCACTAACAACCCCAACCAAGTGACGCAATATCGTGAAGCGGACGAAGCTAAGCGTAGTAAATTGATTGGATTTTTTGTCGGTCAAGTGATGAAGGCTACGCAAGGGAAAGCCCCAGCGCAGACAGTGAATGAGTTGTTGGGGAAATATTTGTTGAGATAGGTAAAAAACACCTATACTTGATAACTACGCTCACTCAATATAGCCTCTAAACAATAGGCCCCAGGCCAGCAGACTTGAAGAGAGATAGACACTATGAACGCTGTTGAATTCCAAACAACCGCCCATGACGGCATTATTAATTTGCCTCAAGACCAACAATCCTGGAATGGCAAAAAAATACGCGTGATTTTATTAGAAGCTACCCAAAGCACAGAGCCTAAAACTGCTATGAATCATACAGATAATGAAACTGATTTTTTTCAAGTAGCTGGCATTTGGCAAAATAGAGATATCACTCAAGCATCCATTCGTACTGAAGCCTGGCGAGCCAATCACTCATGATTTTATGCGACACTAATATATTGATCGAACTGTACAAGGCTAATCCTAAAGTAATACAGCCTCTGCAAGCCATAGGCTCATCCAATATTGCGGTCAGCGTTATTACTCAAGCCGAATTATTATACGGTGCTAAAGACAAGCAAGAGCTTAATCAACTCATACAACATTTATCGCATTGTACTAACTATGCCGTGAATGAAAATATCTCTGCGCTATTTATTCAATTAATGACTCGTTATTCGCTGAGCCATAAAACATCTATCCCTGATATGCTCATAGCAGCAACTGCCATTACTCAGAATATTCAGCTATACACACTGAACATTAAAGATTTTAAATTTATTCCAGAGTTAACCCTCTACATTCCATAATAAATTAGCTTTTCTATGCACCCACACCACCGCTTCCAAATTGCCCCCATGATTGATTGGACAGATCGTCATGAGCGATATTTTTTACGCCTTATCACCAAGCGTGCTTTGCTCTATACGGAAATGATTACCACCCACGCAATTATTCACGGCGATAAAAATCGTTTGTTAGATTTTTCCGCGGAAGAACATCCGGTAGCGCTGCAATTAGGCGGCAATGATCCCACTGCATTAGCCCACTGCACAAAAATTGCCGATGAATGGGATTATGACGAAATTAATTTAAATGTAGGTTGCCCTAGCGATCGCGTACAACAAGGTGCTTTTGGTGCGTGCTTGATGCGGGAACCGCAATTAATTGCGGAATGTGTTTCCGCTATGCAAGCAGCAACGAATAAATCCATTACTATAAAATGTCGTTTAGGCGTAGATGAACAAAATCCACAAGATACACTGCCCTCTTTTATTGAAACCGTCGCAAAGGCAGGCTGCAAAATTTTTATACTTCATGCGCGAAAAGCTTGGTTAAAAGGTTTGAGCCCAAAGGAAAATCGCACGGTTCCACCTTTAGATTATGAGTTGGTTTTTCAGATTAAAAAAATGTTTCCAGAATTAACCATTATTTTAAATGGGGGGATTACGGATATAGAACAAGGCGTAAAATATCTAGATAAACTTGACGGTGTTATGCTGGGACGTGAAAGCTATCACAATCCTTATGCGCTTTCTGTGGTGGATGCTTTATATTTTTCTGAAACTAACAAATCATTGGATCGTTATAAAATTTTGAAAACCTATTGCGCCTACATGGAACAACAACTCACCCGTGGCGTGCCTTTACATTGTATGACTCGACATATTTTAGGTTTATATAAAGGTCAGGCAAACGGAAAACTGTGGCGACGATTTATCAGCGAACAATTATCTCATCAAGCCGAACCACTCGCAGCTTTATTAGCATTCGCTTCTAAAATCACATAGGCTATCACAGTGTCTTTTTCATCAGATAAACTCACATGAGCATTGATGATTTCTTGTTCTTTTATCCAATCTTTTGCTGTTTCATAAAAAACCAATTGCGGGCAACCTAATTCGGTATGGGTTAAACCAATATGGTGATGCTGCAAACCATTACGAAATCCAGTGCCAAAGGCTTTTGCTACCGCTTCTTTTACCGCAAAGCGTTTTGCTAAAAAAATAGCGGGATGAGGATGTTTTAAAAACTCAGTAAATTCTTCAGCTGTTAATAGTTTTTCTGGTAATTTATTATTGTGGCGCTCAAGCGTTTTTTCCATGCGAACTACGGCAACAATATCAACGCCAATACCGTAAATCATAATAACCCACGCTCGACACCAATCTTGTATGAACTTCCCCCTTTGAAAAAGGGGGACTGAGGGGGATTTTCAAAAAAACCTTGGCACTGAAAAATACAAATCCCCCCTAGCCCCCCTTTTTCAAAGGGGGGAATCAATATGCAGCACTCTATTTTTTCAAATAAAAATGTTTTCATCATTTCACACTCAGCTTAATAGAGACTTCATTTTTCGCACCGCATTCTCCAAACCATCCAATACAGCTTGCGCAATAATGCTATGACCAATATTTAACGTATCCAACCCAGGAATCTGCACAATTTTTTGCACATTCTCATAATGCAAACCATGTCCTGCATTTACGATTAAAGCTTTACTCAAAGCAAAACTAACAGCTGCTTTAATGCGATCATATTCTTTTAATTGCTCTGCCTCGTTTTCTGATTCTGCATAAGCACCGGTATGAATTTCAATTGCTGGCACGCCACAACGATGTGCAGCTTCAATTTGCGCAAAATCTGGATCAATAAATAAGGCTAATTCAATGCCTACCTTTTTTAATCGTTGATTGGCTTGCTGAATAGCGGGAATATTTTCCAACACATTTAAACCGCCTTCCGTCGTTAACTCTTGGCGTTTTTCTGGCACCAAACAAACATATTGTGGTTTTAATTGTTCAGCAATGGCGAGCATTTCTTCGGTCAGCGCCATTTCTAAATTAATGGGAATTTTTATGGCGGATTTTAATCGCGGCAAATCGTGATCTTGAATATGGCGTCTATCTTCACGCAAATGCACCGTAATACTGTCGCCACCCGCTTGCTCGACCATGAGCGCAGCTTGCACAGGATCGGGATAACAAGTACCACGGACCTGACGCAAAGTAGCTACATGATCTATGTTAACGCCTAGTTTCATTTTATCCTCGCTGCAAATTTTTTTAACGCCCCCTAACCCCCTCTTTAAAAAAGAGGGGGGATTAATAGCTCTCGACTCGCCAATGGCTTTGAACCCAAATGCGGAGATAAAGCTAATTGTGCTAAACGCTTGGCATCTGCTCGCACACTGGCTTGAGCATAATCATTGAGCCCAATCGCTTGCAAGATCACACCCAAAAAACAAAAAGGTAATTGGGAATGGGCAGGCTGCACTATGGCAGAAAACCCTTTTTGTGCATCAAAACCATACCAAAGCGCGGGATCAATAGATCTCTGATGATCATCTTGATTAAAAGAAATTCCATAACCTAATTCTTTTAATAAAGAAAATTCAAATTTTCTCAACGCAGGCCCCAATAATTGCGTTTGTCTTAATTCATTTAAGGCGATGTCATAGGCTTCATATAATGCGGCATGCTCATCTTGATGCAAGAGCAGGCGCATCAATAATTCATTTAAATAAAATCCACAGGCT
>JAHFSE010000166.1 GCA_023265895.1 Gammaproteobacteria bacterium | reverse complement strand
TACTCAAGTAGCGATTATTTTTTTAGCGGCGCGGAGTATTTTTCATGTGCCGTTTCTCGGTGGCATGCTGACAACTTTATTGTGTATTCTGATTTTTATCTGCGCGAATTTAACGGTGGGCATTACCATTTCCAGTGTGGCGCGTAATCAAACTCAAGCGATGCAGATGACTTTTTTCTTCTTTTTACCGTCATTACTATTGTCGGGATTTATGTTTCCCTTTCGAGGGATGCCCCATTGGGCGCAATTTATTGGTGAGGGTTTTCCGCTGACCCACTTTCTGCGTTTAATTCGTGGCACCATGCTCAAAGGCAACGGGCTGGTAGAGCTCTGGCCCAACCTTTGGCCGCTCTTACTCTTCATCATGATGATGTTAGTGATAGGGTTAAAGCGTTTTCGGCGCACGCTGGACTGAGTGGCGTTATTGCGTAAATCAAAAGATGAGAAGAGGTTAACGGCTAACCCTCGATTATTTAAACCTCCCCAATCTTTTCACCCATTTTCAATGCAGAGCCAGCAGTAATATTCGGTAACCACTGCCCAGAATTTTTCGGCAATAAAACAATTGCAGTAGAGCCCAATTTAAAGCGACCAATTTCATCGCCTTTGCGGAATTGTAAAGGGGGGTGGCGTTCTGAAAAATTTGTTGTTGTAGGCCGATCTTTTTTTTCAGGGCGTTGTTCGCCAGACCAAACAGTTTCGATATAACCCACAATTAACGCGCCCACCATGACTAAGGCCATCGGGCCGAAAGTGGTTTGGAAAATCATCACTAAGCGCTCATTTCCGGAGAATAATCCCGGTAAATTTTCTGCGGTGGTTTGATTCACTGAAAATAATTTTCCAGGGATATAAATGGTTTTAATAAGTGTGCCATCAAAAGGAATGTGTACGCGATGATAATCCTTCGGTGATAAATACACGGTTAAGAAGTGTCCATCGATAAAAGGTTGTGTGATATCTTTATTTCCTAATAATTCAGCAGCAGAATAATCAATCCCTTTGGCTTGCAGTAATTGTCCAGCTGTTATTTTCCCTAATTCACTGACGCAACCATCTGCGGGTGAAACAAGGCTGTTATCAGTTGAATCGATGGGGCGCACACCTGGTTTTAATGCGCGAGTAAAAAAAGCGTTAAAGGTTGAATAACTGTTTGGGTCTGAATTTTCTGCTTCGCTTAAATTGACTTGATATCGTTGAACAAACCATGCAATACCTTTGGGTGTTAGGCGAGGAAATTTTTGTTGCGCTAAATAACCCATACAATGGGTGATAAAATGTTTAGGTGAAATTTTTTGCAGAAAAATAAAGGCTTTCATGCATTAGTTTCCACCGGTGTGGTTGGATCGTTACCCCATTCAGCCCAGGATCCTGGATAGGCTTTTATATTAGGAAATCCTAAAATTTTACCTAACAAGTAAGTGAAGCCGGACCTATGATGGGTTTGACAGTGGGTAATAATTTCTTTATCAGGGGTAATGCCGAGTTCTGCTAATTCAACACGAATATCATCGAATGGTCGTAGTCGTAAACCACGGCTACGGTCCATTGCTCGGGTCCATTCATAATTGACTGCGCCTGGAATATGTCCGCTTTTTTGTGCAAAAGCGCGCATACCAGAATATTCTTCTGCTGAGCGTGCATCCCAAATAATTCGATGTATGTCTTTTAAATGCGCCAAGATATTTTGTTTGTCTGCATTAACATCGTTGCTTAATGTCAGTGTGGCCTGTGTTGATTCAGGGCGATGAGGTGTGGATTCTGTGGGTAATTGATCTTGCAACCATGCTTGCAAGCCACCGTTGAGATAGGAGTAATTTTTATGACCAATACAATCTAACACCCAAATTAATCGGCCCGCCCAGCCGCCACCTTCATCATCATAAACCACAATGTGTTGATTGGGTTGATAACCGATTTCTCCGAATACCTGTTGCAGTTGTGCAATGTTGGGTAATGCGCCGGGTGTGGGTAATTGGCCATAACTCAATCTTGCATAGGGCAAATGTACAGCGCCGGGAATATGAGCGCGGCCATACAGTTGCGGTGAACACAAATCTAGAATTAATAAATGAGCGTCTGCTAAATGCGCGGATAATTGTTGTGGTTCTAGCAGTAGAGGCAGCGGGGCATTTTGCATAGCAATAATCTCTCTGACGAGGCGATAAAAAAAGAAGCGCTATTCTACTGGATAAAGACGGTGGATTAAAATTAATTCTGAATCGGAGATTTGCCTCAGTTGAGTTATGATAGGCCACTGATTTTTGGGTGATAACAGATTTTGTGATAGGAGTGATTATGGTTGCTATTTTTGCGCCGTTGGTTTGGATCGATATGGAAATGACGGGATTAGATCCTGAACAACATGTGATCATTGAAATTGCGACCATTGTCACGGATGGTCATTTGAATATTGTGGCGGAAGGGCCTGCTTATGCGATTCGCCAACCAGATGAGGCCTTGGCTGCGATGGATGAATGGAATACCCGTCAGCATACTGCTTCAGGTTTAGTCGAACGAGTGAAAGCCAGTGCAATCACGGAAGCGCAAGCGGAAGCAGAGACATTGGCATTTTTAACTCGATATTTAGCGCCACAAGCGTCCCCGTTATGTGGTAACAGCATTATGTTGGATCGACGATTTTTGCTGCGTTATATGCCAAAGCTAGAAGCGTTTTTTCACTATCGTAATTTAGATGTCAGTACGGTGAAGGAGTTAGCGAAACGTTGGCGACCAGAGATTGCTAAAAATTTAAATAAGCAGGGACAACATTTGGCCTTAGCCGATATCCGTGAGTCCATCGCTGAGTTGGTTTATTATCGTGAGCATTTTTTCGATACAGTGAATTGCACTAAATAAATGCTTGCTGCATTGCATCTTGTGCCCATGCGTTGAGACTTTTACCTTGTGCTGCTGCGAGGGTTGCTGCTCGTGCATGAATAGCAGGGTCAATTCGTAGCATGATTTTTCCGGAGTAAGGTTTTTGTGGTGGGCGCTTCAATTGTTTGCAGGTTTCTAAATAATCATCTACTGCTTCTTTAAATGCTTTTTTTAATTCAGTAACCGATTTTCCATGAAAACCAATGAGATCGTGAATGCCAGCAATATGTCCCACAAAACAATCATCTGTTTCGCTATATTCAATACGTGCAGTATAGGTTTTGTAATTCATCCTATTCATGGTTGAACTCCTGCTTGCTCTAAAAATATTTTTGCGTCTTTGACTTGATAAGGTTTTGCTTCTTTTTGAGGGTGAGGTCGATGAAAAGTAGCAATGACATGATTCATCTCAAATCTGACTCGAGAACCTTTTATCCTCAATGCATTGTGCACCTACTGCAATAAATAAGGCTTCGATACGGCGCCATTCTAAAGTGGATGGTGTGGGTGTCGAATAAATAGCAGCTAATGTTTTTCGATGGGTACTGTTCATTCTATGAATGCTATCACAAGATGATAGCTTATGCAAAAGGAGGGAGTTGAGCCGAGCATAATCGTTGCCTTTGCAGCGCCCACGTCACATGTTCTGCCAACCAGTCCGGTTGGATATTTTGCCGTTGTTCTAGTGCAGTAATAATATCTGGATGAGCCGGCGCATTTCCTAAACCAATAGCAAGATTGCGTAGCCAGCCGATGTAACCTGTTCTGCGTATGGGCGAGCCTTCCGTATTTTTTAAATAATCTGCCTCACTCCAACAAAATAATTCTAGCAGTGTGATGCGATCCAATTGATGGCGTGGTGTAAAATCTAATTCAGCAGTGAGTTGCGCAAATTTATTCCAAGGGCAAATTAATTGGCAGTCATCGCAACCAAAAATACGATTACCTATTGCCG
>JAHFSE010000043.1 GCA_023265895.1 Gammaproteobacteria bacterium | reverse complement strand
AATTGTTTTTATTGTTAGCTATTGCAGTAATAATTAAGGCTGCCTTATATGCAGGAGAGATTGTTTATTACCAACATCAAGCTGCACTGCTTGAGCAAGAGAGTCAGCGTCTTTATCGAAAATTATTTCCGCACGTAAAAAAAATTCATGATGTGAAGCGTGAATTAAAAGCAAAATTACACGCAGTGCCTCAAGATGGCGTACAAGCGGATTTTTTATTTTTGATTTCGAAAATAGGCCATGCTTTTGCAAAAATAAATGCTCAATCTGCCTCAGCAATTCATATTAATAATCTTGCTTATGATGCCTCTCAAGCTATGTTAAAAGTGGATGTGTCTGCAGCTAATTTCTCGGCATTAGATCAATTGAAAGAATTATTGCTTCAGTCCGGTGTGGTGATGAAAATTGATACCGCCAATCAGGAGCTAAATCAAGTCAAAGCAAGAGTGCAGATCTCTCTGGTTGCTGTGATATAGATTTTGATTTATGAAAAAAAGGGATATACATGTTATATGGTTATTTAAATAAATATTTTCCTGAAGTGGTAGAGAAGATACGAAGTTGGCAGATTTATTTAACAGCACGTTATTTTGCTTTATCCGAACAGGAACAACACATAGTTCGTTGGGTAGGTGTTGTTTGTGCGATAGGTATTTTGTATGGATTTATTTGGCAGCCTTTGGCTCATCGTGCTGAGGAAGCTAAACAAAATTATGAGCGACAAGCAGAATTAGTCCGTTGGATTCAATCAAACGAGGCAACTTTTAAAGCGTTAATGCCCTTGGTCGCTGCTTCAGATGGTCATTTAGGCCGTTCGATTATTTCCATAGTGACTGAAACAGCGCAAACACAGGGTATTGCACTCAGTCGCTTTGAACCAAAGGATCAGCAAGTTCGGGTTTGGTTAGAGCAAGTTTCTTTCAATCAGTTAGTCGATTGGTTAGATCAGTTGAATAAGGCACAGCACATTCAAGTGGCAGAAATTAAAATAGAGAGTCAGGCAGCAAATGGTTTGGTGAATGTTACATTGGTCTTGAAATAAGGTGCATAGTAAAATTTTACTCTTGGATTGATAGGCTTGCGTCGCGTGCGGCCAAGGTATCTCTTCGGACTGTTATTTGTTGTGCAACGGCCTGTCCATCAGGCGTAAAACTATTGGGTGTATAGGCAACATAATTGCCGTTTTCTTTTCTAAATAAAGGTAACTTCAGTGACCCTGTGACTACGGCGGGTTCAGGAATAAACGTACGATTGAGTGAGTACTGTGAGTTAGCGCCGTACAGAACAAGTCCAATAACATCACCTGCTTTCACACGAGTACTGATGCCTACTAACTCGATATGGTGAGCGCCTGTTTTCGTAATAGGTGTTACTTGCTCGCTAATCAGCTCAAAGGGCTTATTTTTATGACGTATCGCAATACCTACAAAAATAACGGGATCCTTATTCGGGGCTGTAATGGTGAAGTCTGCTGTTGGGATGCCTGTTAATAATCCATCTTCATGAATAATTTTTAAGGGTAAAAAGCCAGGTCTCACAAGGCCGCCTTGTTCATCGGCCTGTGCCAGTGAAGTCTCTGATTTTTGATGGATGCGAGCAATGCTTTTTTGTACCCAGTTAATGGGCGTAAATAGCCATTCTACAATGCCAGAGAGGCCTGGGTAGACTTTGGTGTCTGCGATATAGAACGGTTCGCCACCTCGTTGCAGTGTTTGAGTAACAATGCCTGAGTGATAATCTTGCGTAATACACAGTGAAGGTATTGCTGCAATTGCTTCTGTGCGCCCTTTTAATTTCGCATCGAACCAATTATTGATAGTGTCGATGGTGTTAAATGACTTGCCTTCGCAGTGAAAAGTATTTTCCACATTATAGAAGGGTAGGCCGGTCAACTTTTGTGTGGGGAGTATGTGTCCGCCCTGAATAGAAATCAGTCTTACGTCGTGTCCGCTGCGCTCAATACATTCTTTATTTTTCCAGCCTTCGTTGATGGGAAATATCGTATCGCGGAAACCTTGTAATAAAAGCGTATCGGCATGGGGATATTGGCCACGGTCACAAAAGTAGGCCATGCTGTGTTGATAAAGTAATTCTTGTGCTTCTGGAGATAATTTTCCTGCGATGGAATCGCGAGCAGGCTGCTCTGTAAGTATGCCCATATCAAAAAAACTAGAGAGGGTACCAATACCGACCAATACACTGGTCCAGAAGCTCTTAAGTTGACCGTTCGGTGCGATAGATTCGCTGAGGTCATACCAAGTGGTCATAGGAACAATTGCGTTAATACGAGGGTCTTTAACTGAGGCCAATAATTGAGTTGCGCCGCCATAGCTCTCACCCACCATTCCAATGGTTGGATCTTTACGTGCTGTGTCGTCAAATTTTAATTTGGGAAGATGGGTGATTGCCCAATCAATGACTGCAGAAGCATCTCGAATTTCAATCTCTGGGTCTAAGAAGTGAACATTACCATTACTACCACCAAAGCCTCGTTGATCGACGCTAATGACCCAATAACCATTTTTCCAGGCTTTTTTTGCTGCCTTTCCGGGCACCATTAATGAACCATAAATACTGAAAGTAGGATCATTCATGCGCCAAACACCGAAGCCGTGTTCGTGTAAAATCAGAGGCGCTACTTCATCTGCTGCGAGTGCAGGTTGGTACACCGTTGCTCTTAAGTTGGTACCATCAAAGGAGCGAATATTCACTTGATAAAAAGTTTGTTTGAGAGCGGATGCGGTAGTTGTGTCTTGATGCAGGCGAGTGATATCCGTAGTCATGCAACCAGATAAAAGGATACAGAGGGATAAAATAGCTACTAGCCTTTTAAGCATAGGAAGACATCCTTTTATTTTTCAGCGATTGTTTTTTTACTCGATACTTCTACTAATTAGTTTTGGACTGCTGATGCTGCTTCAATGGATTTCCTTCCTAAACGGTAAAGCAGCGTTCGCGTAGTGAACCCCATTACTCGCTTGAGAGGCCGTAGGCATTCAGCTAAGAGGGAAAAACACAGCGTTTTTTTATCAAAATACGCATTCAACGCGAATGGGAAAATGATACCGAACTTACACCTCTATGACAAGCGGGTTTTCAAGCGCTAACACCTTGTGAATTCATTGTTTTTTTTCTCATCACAGGTTTAGGATACACACGCTCCCGCCTCTGGGCAGCAACAATGATCAGCCAGGATTGCCTATGTACGAGCGCTTTTTTGATTTGCAGGAAAATCCATTCACCATTGCCCCTAATCCTCGTTATCTCTATATGAGCCAGGCACATCAAGAAGCATTAGCGCATCTACTCTATGGTGTACAAGGGGCAACGGGTGGATTTATTGTTTTAACAGGAGAAGTAGGTACGGGTAAAACCACTTTGTGTCGTTGCTTTTTGGCCCAACTGTCTCCTACAGAGATAGAGGTTGCGCTAATTTTTAATCCACCTACGTGTATTGAGGAATTATTAATCGTTATTTGTAGTGAGTTGGGTATTCATATTCCTGCAGAATCTGGTGGTATTCTCACAAATGCACTCATCCAAGCGATTAATCAACATTTATTAGCTGTTTATGCGAAAGGTCGAAAAACACTGTTAATGATTGATGAGGCGCAAAATTTATCTTATGCAGTGTTAGAACAATTGCGGTTATTAACTAATTTAGAAACAAATGAAGCTAAGTTATTGCAGATTATTTTATTGGGGCAGCCTGAGTTAAAGGAAATGCTAGCGCAGACAGTATTACGACAATTAGCGCAACGAATTACTGCACGATATCATTTAGAGGGATTATCCTATCCGGATACTTGTGCTTATGTTGCTCATCGATTAGCAGTTGCTGGCTGTCATCACTCTATATTTCAAGCCAATGCGATGCGGTTATTATTTACTTATAGCCGAGGGTTGCCACGTCTGATTAATTTACTCTGTGATCGTGCTTTATTGGGTGCTTACGCATTGGATGAACATGGGGTGAATAAAAAAATCATGCGACATGCAGCGCAAGAGGTACTCGATATTACTGACAAGTATCGATGGTTGTTTTCTTTATTCAGTGGTGGGACAAAGCGTATTCTGCGGTACAGTTTTTTCGTTCTCATTTTAGCGAGTTTTGTTTTGGGAGTTTTGAGTTTGAATCAATCTCAGAAAATTAAGCATTTTTTTACATCAATGTTGGTTAAGTCAGCAATTGATTAAATCACAAGACACGATACAATCCCCCAGCAGCAGTCATTTTGATGTTGTATTAGAAAATTGGGTAAAGAAATTCTAATTTAGATTAATATCCGTCATTGGTAGAAATGCTCTGCTTGAATTAAACGCAAAGTTATATCCGTTAGGTCCAACTTTGCATCCAATTAGATTACCATTTTTTATTGTGCCACGACCAATATGTCATATATTTGGGATGCTCTTAAACGATCTGAGCAGGAAAGAAAACATCAGACTTTTACCGGTCAGATAATGCGACATAATTTTTTTTTACCACGGCAACAACGATATCAGCGATTAGCTTTAATCATCGTTATTCTGGTTGTTTTAGTAGGCTTATTATTATGGATATGGCGTGTCAGTGGTCGAGACACACATTCTATTCTACCCACTACTCATAAATTGCCTACACCTCAACTATCCTCTGTCGTTCCTGTCGTCTATCAACCTACACAATCTCATAGGGCAGCTACCGTAAAAAAATCTATTTCCACATCCTTGAAAGTGTCTACCCTAGTACCCGTATTGCCTGATTTAAGTGAATTGCCGGAAGCTGTGCAGCAGGCTGTGAAGCCGTTAGTTTTTTCCTCGCATTTATATAATAGCCAATCTAAGCTGCGTTCTTCTGTCATAGTGAATAATCAATCATTTCATATTGGGGATTTTATTCATTCTGAATTACGTATTATAGATATTACAGAAGAAGGTATTATTTTGGATTATCATGGGCAATTATTTAAAGTCTCCGTCATTCAGCAGTTATTTAATTAAGGCGATGTCAGAAAATTGACTGCATCAAACCGGTAATTCTCTCTTAATTTCAGCTATTTTCGCCAATCACTTGTCGGTTTCATGCACTATTTTAGGTGGATTGGTTTTTGCTTTCTCTTGATGGGGCGCTGTTTGTTCTGAGCCTTGTTATCAGCTTGAGGAAGTCGTTATGAATGTTTGGTTTAGTTTATTATTAGTATTGGGTGGCGTAACGTTAGTGATCGTTTATCGCTTAATAGATCGTTGGAATAAAAAGCCAATTGATTTCCCTTATGTGAAGAGATCAACGCTATATAATCGTGCCGAGCGAAAATTTCTTGGGTATTTAGTTAAGGCCGTCGGTGATGAATACTTCATTATGGGTAAAGTTAGAGTGGCTGATTTAATTTCGATTGAGCCGAGCTTATCGGAAAAACAACGACGCGAGGCGTATCAATATATTTGTCATGAGCGTGTCGATTTTGTATTGACGGATAGGGCAACAACGCGCTTAGTTGCAACGGTAGAGCTTTATCAAAACAAGCCCAATGATGCCCGAATGATTAAGCGAGCGCAGAATTTAGATAAAGTCTTCAAGCTTGCTGGGTTACCTCTAATTCGTTTTCAAGAAAACGATTATTATCGTGTCACTGATATTCGTCATGGTATTCATGCTGCGCTGCCAGAACCCTCTAAAGTAAAAACGAATAGTATGATTACGTTAGAGCAAACAATTCCCATACCTAATCATATTCCTCGTGAGCCTGTGCTTCGAAAAGAATTAAATAAAATTGCGACCGCGTAGTAATTTAACTAGTTTTTCGTATGCGATCAGCATGAGAAAATAACGGTATGATTTCTATTGAATAAATGGCTTGGTTAAAATAGGAATCTCATGTTTTAATACGGCCTCGTTAAGGTGAATGGATAGTGATCATTAGCAGAGCTAATATATTCTCTTGTTAAGCTAACAAGTAAAATACAGTTGACCTGCTTATTATTTAAAAATACTTTCTTCATTTGCTGAAATTTGGATTTAACATTAAATTTTTTAGTTTTTAGAAAGAAAAAATAGGTTTTTTAAGAAAAAATTCACTTTTCTTGAGCTAAATTCTGGACTTCTGGGAAAAGGGTCTATAATAATTGTCAAGGCGGGGTGATATTTTGCTACAAAATTAGTATCTAGGCGCAGTCGATTTTGTAGAAAGTAGTATGTGGCATTCATCTTATTGATAGACGCAATGAATGAAGGATTGTCTCTCAATAAAAGCTAAATAGGCTGTTTCATGAATGACTGCGATCCACATTTTTAGATGTGGAATTTTTTTGAAGTGAAGCAGTGTATGGTGGCGTTGAATGTTGAGTGAGGAGGGAAGCTTGTGGCAACTGTTAAGTATCGAGGCAAAGCCTACGCAACAAAAAGGCAGCTAGCAGAAGCATTAGGCGTTAATTACGATACGTTGAATATGCGTATGTCTAGGGGATTACCGCTAGAGGAAGCAATAGATTTTAAACCGAAGAGTACAGTGATTTATAAAAAGAAGGCATATCCTTCTTACCAGGATTTGATTGATGCACTGCGTTTAGATTTGACGGTGAATCAATTACAGTATCGCTTGAAGAAATGTGGCGGTTCATTAGATAAGGCAGTTGATTATCGAGTACCCGGCACAGAGATTTTTTTCAAGGGTGTGGCTTATCTCAGTTTGAAAAAACTATGTGATAAGTTGGGGTTGGTTTATTCAACAGTGAAAAACCGTGTTAATCGTCAAGGCAAATCAATAGAAGAGGCCATCTCTATGAGCGAAAAAGGAACTTCTCGAGGTCGTAAACCTAAATCAGTAACAGCTTCCAAAGCGAAAGCTAAGGCGACTGTGACTCGCGCTAAACCGAAAGCAACCAAAAAAGTAGCAGTGAAAAAAGCTGTTGCCAAAAAACCTACTGTTAAAAAAGTAGCTGTAAAGGCAAAAGCGAAAAAAGTAACCGCTAAAAAGCCAGTCGCGAAAAAACCAGCTGCTAAAAAAGTAGTTGCGAAAAAGCCGGCTGCTAAAAAAGCGGTTGCTAAGAAAACTACTGCGGTGAAACGCAAAGTGGGTCGTCCTAAAAAAGTGGTTTAATCATTATTCGTTGAAGTTTGAATGACAACCCCGACAGAACCCTCGGATGAAAATCCGAGGGTTCTGTCGTTTTGGGTTAAAATAAGTGGCTCGTTTAAAAATCACTGCAAATTCTAACTTGAGGTGGCTCAACCCAATTATAAAAGCAATTTGATCTTTGAGTGTGGCAAGCCATGCCTTGCTGTTTTACTTCAAGTAATAAGCAATCACCATCACAGTCTATTCTTAAATGAATTAAATGCTGTGTGTGGCCTGAAGTTTCTCCTTTGCGCCATAATTGATTGCGAGAGCGAGAAAAGTAATGGACTTCTTGTGTCAATAATGTTTTTTCTAACGCTTCACGATTCATCCAAGCAAACATTAATACTTTTTTAGTTAATATACACTGAGCAATCGCCGGAATCAGTCCTTGTTCATTGAATTTCAGTTGCGTAGCAAGTGCAAGCCAAGAATAATGTGTGCCTTCTTCTGCCGTCTCTAATTGTTTAAATGTGGGTCGTGTGAATTGACTCATAATTTCATTTCTCGCAGGGAATAAAATTTAATGTTAAGGAATGGATAGCTGTATGGTAAAGCGAATAATCTCTTTTAATGTGAATAGTGTGCGTGCGCGTATGCATCAATTAAGCGCATTAATCGAAAAACATCAACCCTTCTTGATTGGTTTGCAAGAAACTAAAGTGGATGATAGTCAATTTCCAATAGATGAAATTCATGCGCTAGGCTATCACGTCGCTTTCCACGGGCAAAAAAGTCATTATGGTGTGGCTTTATTAACTAAAGATGCGCCTTTAGCTATAAAAAAAGGCTTTGATTCTCGCATGGACGGTGATCAAGCACGTTTAATTGCTTGTACTTTACAAATGAGCAATGCCAAACCTTGGTTGATTATTAATGGTTATTTTCCGCAAGGAGAAGGGCGTGAGCACCCTACTAAATTTCCGATGAAACAAGCTTTCTATGCTGCTTTAACACAACAAGTTTCAAGCGCATTAAAAGATTTTTCTCATGTCATAGTGATGGGCGATGTTAATATTGCGGCAGAAGATTTAGATGTGGGTATTGGTGAGCAAAATGCTAAACGTTGGTTGCAAGCTGGTAAATGTAGTTTTTTACCCGAAGAGCGACTCTGGATGCAATCGTTAAAAGATCAAGGATTGATTGATACTTTTCGTCATTTGCATCCAACGTCAGCTCAATTGAGTTGGTTTGATTATCGCAGTCAAGGATTTTTAGATACGCCTAAACGTGGTTTACGAATTGATGTGATTTTAGCTTCTCAGTCTGCGTTAGCTCAGTGTGTTGCAGCAGGGATTGATTACGATATTCGTGCCATGGAAAAGCCGTCAGATCATTGCCCTGTGTGGGTAGATATTGCACCTTTATCTAATCCTTCATAGGCCCAAACTTTTATATTTTTATGGTCTTTACTTAAGCGTTCAGCGATATGAGCAGAAATTTTTTCTACGGTAGTTTCCACATCCATTAAATAAGTTCGAGATTGTGGTAGGGTGAGTTCGTAATATCCTTGAGGTGCTTGATAGGCAAACTGATAATATTTTTTTCCATCTATTATTGGGCTGTGCACCTTATTTTCTCGGGTACCTAAATAAATATCTGCCCATTGTTTCGCCCAATCAGTTTCTAAGTCAGGACGTGCTTGGTTATTGGTAAAAATTTCAATTTTAGATCGATGGCCGTGAGCGATACGTTGACAATTACCTTTGTGTTTTTTAAGGCCATGGCTGTAGTGATAATAAGCGCCGGCAATTGGCTCTGTGCGTAATTGGATTTCAATTTCTTCTACGTTATCAGGTACAGCCTGACGCGCCGCTTTTTTTAATGCAACAGTCGCTGCGGCCATATTGATCGTGCTATCGTCAAATAGACAGAGTGCTTGCGCAGGGCATTTTTGATGGTATTGATCATCTTGCTGATCGTAGAATATGACTTCTGTATAGTCAGCATTAAATTTTACTTTTGATGCGTGAACAGGAACGACTAATTTGTGATCCATCACATCTTCAAGGCAGGCTTTTAAATTTCTTTTGACGAGTGAAAAATCTTGAATCATGCCTTCTTTATCTAAGTCTCCCTTGAGAAATACATCAACGATCCAGCTTTCGCCCACTAATCCACGCTGGTAGTCTAGATAACTAAAATCTAGAACGGTGAGTTGTTTTACGAATAATTGCGTCATGGTGTTACCGGTAAATTAATAATGAGGATGCTGTTGTATGAAAACTTTAATTACTCAAGCCAGATTAATTAATGAGGGTAATCTATTCGAAGGGGATTTGCTAATAGACGGTGGTCGTATTCAACGTATTGCGTCACAGATTACTGCGGATGCATCTATGCAGGTAGTCGATGGGCGAGGGCGTTATCTCATTCCTGGGATGATCGATGATCAAGTGCATTTTCGCGAACCAGGTTTAACGCATAAGGGTGATTTAGCCAGCGAATCTTTAGCAGCAGTGATGGGTGGAATTACCAGTTTTATGGAAATGCCCAATTGTAATCCCACTACAACCCATGCTGAAGCCTTAACAAATAAACATTTATTGGCAGCGCAAAAATCAGCAGCTAACTATGGTTTTTATTTAGGTGCAACCAATGATAATTTAATAGAAATTCAGCGTGTCAATCAGAATTTAGCTTGTGGGGTAAAGGTTTTTATGGGCGCCTCTACCGGTAATATGTTAGTCGATGCGCCGGAAGTTTTAGAAGCTATTTTTCGAGATTGCCCAATTTTGGTCGCAACTCATTGTGAAAATACACCTATGATTAAAGCGCAAGAAGATATTTATCGGGCGCAATATGGTGAAGATATTCCCATTGAATTACACCCTAAAATTCGTTCTGCAGAAGCCTGTTATCATTCCTCCTCCTTCGCTGTGCAATTGGCCAAAAAATTTGAGACACAGCTACATGTGTTGCATCTCACTTCAGCTAAGGAATTAGCTTTATTTGAAGCGGGTCCTATTCAAGGGAAAAAAATTACCGCAGAAGTTTGCGTGCATCATGCTTTTTTCTCT
The DNA here is from genome assembly GCA_023265895.1 of Gammaproteobacteria bacterium. Classification (GTDB taxonomy): domain Bacteria; phylum Pseudomonadota; class Gammaproteobacteria; order Pseudomonadales; family JAHFSE01; genus JAHFSE01. The sequence goes on along the minus strand of JAHFSE010000043.1, from coordinate 5,213 downwards.
GAGCAGGATTATGAACGTTTAGGATCTCAAATAAAATGCAATCCAGCCATTAAATCTTTAGCGGATAGAAATGCCTTAATTGCTGCAGTAGCCAATGATGTGATTGATGTGATTGCGACGGATCACGCGCCGCATACTTGGGAAGAAAAACAAAATACTTATTTTAAATCACCAGCCGGTTTACCTTTAGTGCAGCATGCAGTGTTATGTGCATTAGAGCATGTGCATGCAGGTCGTTGGTCTTTGCCGCATTTGGTGCGGAAGATAAGCCATAATCCAGCAGATTTATTCAAAGTTGCAGATCGGGGATATTTACGTGAAGGTTATTGGGCTGATTTGGTTTTAGTCGATTTCAATCAACCCTATCGTGTCACTAAAGAAAATATTCGTTATAAATGTGGATGGTCACCCTTTCAAGATTACGAATTTCGTTCATCCATTGCGGCTACTTGGGTGAATGGTATTTTAAAAGTCCATGATGGGCAGTGGTTAGGAGATGCAACGCCAGGGCAAGCATTAGTTTTTAAGCGCTAGCCGGTTGATAAACCCGACTGAAACTATTAAAAGCCAACAGGGCATGTTCTATATTAACGTGTGGCTTTAAATCAAAAGCATTAAAGCCACAGCGTGCTAAATAAAATAATTGATCGTGTAGCACATCACCCACCGCGCGTAATTCTCCGGTGTAATAAAATTGTTCCCGTAAAATTCTTGCCAAGGAATAACCGCGACCATCATTAAAGAGCGGAAAATCAATTGTCAGGAGTGCTATTTTGTCGAGCGCCGGAATGGTATCTGGTTCTGTTATATTTTCCAACGCGACACCTACGCCTGACTGAAAATAAGCTAATAAAGCCATGTAATCGGATTGCCAGAGAGTGCAGGGTACAATAATAGATCTCGTCGCTGAAAGTGACTGCCATTGCTCCGCAGCAATATCAAGCGTATGCCATGAATCTTCGATAATATGACGATCTTTAATGATTTTTTTCATAAACACGTTCTTTAAAAGATTCAATGCCAATTCTTTGATAGGTTTCCAAAAAGCTTTCGCCCGCTATGCGTTTTTCGACATAGACATCAATAATTTTTTGCACAATATTGGGTACTTGATTTTGCTCAAAGCTGGGCCCTAAGATTTCACCAATGGCAGCATTTTTTCCAGAAGCACCGCCTACAGAAATTTGATAAAATTCTTGTCCTTTTTTATCCACCCCTAAAATACCGATGTTACCAACGTGGTGATGTCCGCAAGCATTCATGCAGCCAGAAATATTAAGCTCGATATCACCTAAATCATATAAATAATCTAAATCATCAAATTGTCGTTGAATTGCTTCAGCAATGGGGATTGATTTGGCATTTGCCAATGCGCAGAAATCACCGCCAGGGCAGCAAATAATATCCGCCAGCGTATTAATCGTTGCGGTGGCTAAGCCTAATTCTTTCAGCTTTTGCCAAAGTTCATAAACGCGCGTTTGTTCAACATCAGCCAGTACTATATTTTGCTGATGAGTGGTGCGAATTTCACCTAAGCTATATTCATCCGCTAAATCAGCTACTGCTAATAATTGCGCACTGTCAATATCACCTGGAGCAACGCCAATTTTTTTCAGCGATAAATTGACAATAATATAGCCTGCTTGTTTGTGAGCATAGGTATTATGTTGAAGCCAATGAGCAAAGCCTGGAGATTGTTTGCTGAGTTGTTCTAGTTCCGCCGTATGATCGTTTAAAGTTAGATACTTGGGATAAGTAAAACGATGGTTAATGGCTTCGATTTTTTCTGTCGTTAATTGTAGCGGACCTTCTTTAATTTTTTGCCATTCAGCTTCCACTTTTTCAGCAAATACTTCAGCGCCAAGCGCTTTGACTAGAATTTTAATTCTGGCTTTATATTTATTATCGCGACGACCATAGCGATTATAGACCCTTAAAATGGCTTCTAAATAAGACAGCAAATCTATCTTAGGAACAAATTCTCGCATCACCGCGCCAATCACTGGGGTACGACCTAAACCACCACCAGCCAGAACACGAAAGCCAATTTCGCCAGCGGCATTTTTGACAAGATCAACACCAATATCATGTACCTGAACTGCTACGCGGTCTGAGCCGGTGCTAGCATTGACGGCAATTTTAAATTTACGTGGTAGATAAGCAAATTCAGGATGGAAAGTGGCCCACTGGCGAATAATCTCACAGTAGAGGCGGGGATCTTCAATTTCATCCGCAATGACGCCAGCGTAGGGGTCGCTGGTAACATTACGAATGCAATTACCACTGGTTTGGATGCCGTGCATTTGTACGCTGGCTAAATCTGCTAATACATCTGGAATTTCTTCCATTTTAATCCAGTTAAATTGGATATTTTGTCGAGTGCTAATATGGCCATAGTCTTTATCGTAATGGCGCGCAATGTGGGCTAACATGCGCACTTGTTGACTGGACAGCATGCCATAGGGTACTGAAATTCGCAGCATGGGCGCATGGCGTTGCACATACAAGCCATTTTGCAGTCGCAATGGAAGAAATTCGCTAGGGCTTAATTGGCCGCTCAGAAAGCGCTGCATTTGTTCGCGGAATTGAGCAACGCGTTCATCTACGATAGTCTGGTCGATTTCAGAGTAAATATACATACGATTAAATAAGCTTGGGTTCACAACGCTAAGGGCCGCCCATCTTAGACTGACTTACTCTAAAATTAAATTGTTTTTTAAGGAAGCCGATGAGTTTGCTATCTGAACCCTCATATTCTGTGCAAACAACAAGACAGATGGCAATTTTAAGGCTGATGACTGTTTGTTTAGGCTGGGGGTTTTTGCCATTAGTGATTAGCCTTTTTCATTTGCCCTCGCCGGGCATTCAGCTGCATGCTGTTTTCCTCAGTTATCTGCTTTTTTCTCTCATCAGTTTAATGCGTACTGCTGGACCAAGATCTATTTCTCTTTCGGAGTGGCTGGTTTATTGGTTAATAGATTATTTATTTGTCGGCACTTTAATTTTAGTGACAGGCGGCATTCGTAATCCAATGACGGCGTATTTTTTTGTTCTTTTAGCCTTAACCGCATTTGCATTTCCAAAAAAATGGAGTTGGGCTTTTTGGTTGTTAGCCTTGGTGGAGTATTCCTTCATTGCTGTAATGACCTTCGAGCAGGGAAGTATCGCGCATCATGGCGCTACTGAATATCATGTGCATCTGATGGGTATGTGGTTAAGCTTCGGATTAACTTCTTGGTTGTTGTGTTATTTTTTGACGAAAGTGCTGACAACGCTTAGAAAAAATAATTTAGAAATGGCGAGTATTCAGGAAAGAGTGCTGCGTGATGATTTAGCCGTCATGATGGGTACTTTGGCAGCAACGACAGCTCATACCATTGCGACACCGCTATCATCTATGTCCGTCATTTTGGCTGACTTAAAAAAGGATGGTTTAGCCGTTGAATTGAAACAAGAGATTGAATTGCTGCAAAGCCAAGTGCAGCATTGTAAGAGCGCTATTCAACAAATGGCAGATCGAGCAAAGGATTATCAGTTAAATGGTGAAGCCAATATTTCAGTCATAGTGTTTGCAAAAATACTACAGGAAGATTTTCAATTATTAAAACCTAAAACTATGCCCAGTATGCAATTACATGAATCCATTGAGAATGAAAACCCATATATAAAAACGAATCCTACTTTGTCAAAATCTATTTTGCATTTTATAGATAACGCATTATTAGCAGGGAGTAATTCAGTTAAGATGAAACTGCGTTGTGATGAGCATTGGGTCAATATTAGCATTCAAGATGATGGTCAAGGCATTTCTGCTGAAGCATTAATGCAATGGGGCAGCGCGTTTAATACACAGCGTCAAGGATTAGGCGTTGGCGTATTTTTATCTCATGTGACCATTGAGCGGTTAGGCGGATCCATTCGCGTCAACCAAAATATCAAGCAGACTGAGATTGATATTTTTTTGCCAAGAGTAAAATAATCATGAATAAAAACCAGCGTTTTTTAATTGTTGAGGATGATCCTGTTTTTTCTCAAGTGTTAGCTCGGTCTTTGAGAAAAAGAGGATTTTTGGTTGATTGTGCATCTACAGGTATGGAATCTTTAGCGCAATTAAAATCACATATATTCCATTTTATGATATTAGATTTAAAGCTAACTGATGAGGTGACGTTGCAATTAATTCCAAAATTTTTAGTGTTGCAGCCGCCATTAAAAATTCTCATGCTGACAGGTTATGCAAGTATTGCTACGGCCGTGGAGGCTATTAAATTGGGTGCGCTAAATTATTTGCCGAAGCCGGCGGATACCGATGAAATTTTAAAAGCTTTAGGTAGGCTTGAATTGACTGCAGAAATTCATGTGACAGAGCAATTATTAGATTGGCGCGGATATCAATGGGAACAATTACAGCGCACGTTAACTGAGTGTCAAGGTAATCTTTCTCAAGCAGCTCGTCTATTGGGTATGCATCGGCGCACATTACAGCGTAAGTTAAAAAAACGACCGCGAGTGCCAGAATAAAAAATACATTCACTATGCCTGCGACATTTTGTCGCATTCCCACTTAACACTTTCTCGCTGACAATACCGACAGCAAAAAAATCTTTTATCTATGAGGTAATGTTCTGGTGATTAAGAAAAATATTTTTGGTTGGATAAGTGTATTGATTTTGATGTTGGCATCGACCACAGGTTATGCCAGTTGTGGTTCTGCATTATGTCCATTCAATACTCAGTTAGGTTTGCAATCCTATTCAAACTCAAAAGAAAATCAATTAGACCTACATGCTGAATGGATCGATCAAGACCAACCACAAACTAAAACAGATCATTTGACTGTGGGTGAAATCACTCGCCATCATGATGAAGTACGGACTATTAATAGAAATACTGTGCTGACTTTCGATCATGCCTGGAATAAACAATGGGCTGTTTCCGTGAGTTTGCCCTGGCGTTCTGTCGCTCATGATCATATTCATAACCATCATCAGGGTACTGAGCATATTCCAGAGCATTGGAGTTTTAATGACGTTGGCGATATTCGTGTGCTTGGGCGTTATCAGCGCGTCCAAAATATGGGATTGTTAGGCGGTATAAAATTGCCGACTGGTTCATTTAGTGTTGAAAATGATGAGGGTGACGTGGCTGAGCGCAGTTTGCAGCCGGGAAGTGGAACTACGGATGTTTTGCTCGGTGCTTTTTATCAGCAGCAT
>JAHFSE010000042.1 GCA_023265895.1 Gammaproteobacteria bacterium | reverse complement strand
ATGCGCTGAAGTGGGCGTTTGCGTTAATTTTAATCGTTGCGGCGGTGGTTGGTAATATCTACTTTGCTGATCGTTCTTTGCTGTATCGTGTCATTGGTGTTCTTTTAATTGGTGGTGTGGCGATTGCCATTGCTGCCTATACGCGCCAGGGTAAAGCGTTTCTTGAGCTGCTTAAACAAGCGCGTATTGAAATGAAAAAAGTTGTGTGGCCTACGCGTCAAGAGACCACGCAAACAACTTTAGTCGTAGTTTTGGTTGTAGCAGTTATGTCCCTGTTGTTGTGGGGATTGGATTCTTTGTTGGGCTTCGCTGTTTCTGGTCTTATTGGGTAGCTGGGAGATATAAAAAACAATGTCTAAAAAATGGTATGTCGTGCATGCCTATTCAGGCTACGAAAAGCAAGTCATGCGTTCTTTGTTAGAGCGTATTAAATTAGCCGGCGTCGAGGCTAAGTTTGGTGATATTTTAGTGCCGACAGAAGAAGTCGTTGAAATGAAGGCGGGTCAAAAACGTAAGAGCGAGCGAAAGTTTTTTCCGGGCTATGTCTTAGTTGAAATGGAGATGGGTGATGATACTTGGCATTTAGTAAAAGAGTGTCCGAAGGTCATGGGTTTTATTGGTGGTACAGCCGATCGGCCCGCGCCTATTAGTGATAAAGAAGCCAAGGCTATTTTAAATCGACTAGAAGATAGTGTTGAGCAGCCTAAGCCAAAAACTTTATTTGAGCCAGGCGAAGTTGTGCGTGTGACCAGTGGCCCATTTGCGGATTTCAACGGTGTGGTGGAAGAAGTAAATTATGAGAAAAGTCGTTTGCATGTAGCAGTCCTTATCTTTGGGCGATCAACGCCAGTAGAATTAGAGTTTGGCCAGGTAGAGAAAACTTAATAAAAATCCTTGCAACTGTTTTGCTTTTTGAGTCTAATAGCCGGCCTAATTTCGGTGTGTGGTCGGCCTTCGTTTTGGTTTTATTCTGTGTCGTCCTAAATTTTAACTGCAATCAACCATTGATGGGGAGCTGAGCGGGCTTTGATAGGCTGCGTCTGAGCGTTTGAACCCAAGGAGATATCCTCATGGCTAAGAAAGTGCAGGCTTATGTCAAGCTGCAAGTCAAAGCGGGGCAAGCCAACCCCAGCCCTCCCGTTGGTCCAGCATTGGGTCAGCATGGCGTTAATATTATGGAATTCTGTAAAGCCTTTAATGCGGCGACTCAGGGTTTAGAGCTTGGTATTCCTACGCCGGTGATTATCACTGTTTATAGTGATCGTAGTTTTACTTTTATTATGAAGACGGCGCCCGCCAGTGTGTTGTTGCGCAAGGCTGCAAAAATCACCAAAGGCAGTGGAGAGCCGAACAAAAATAAAGTGGGCAAGGTCAGCCGTGCTCAGTTAGAAGATATTGCAAAGATGAAAATGCCTGATTTAACAGCTGCAGATATGGATGCTGCTGTGCGCACGATTGCTGGTTCTGCGCGCAGTATGGGTCTTGACGTGGAGGGTGTTTAACATGGCTCAGTTGGCTACTAAAAAATTATCTAAGCGCATGAAGATTGCGCGTGAAAAAATTGATGCTTTTAAGCAATACACTATTGATGAAGTGATTGCGATTCTAGCCGAAATTCCTAAAGCAAAGTTCGAAGAATCAATGGATGTTGCTGTGAATTTGGGTGTGGATCCACGGAAATCTGATCAAGTGGTGCGAGGCGCAAGCGTCTTGCCTCATGGTACTGGAAAAAGCGTTAGGGTTGCTGTATTTGCTCAGGGCGCTAAAGCCGATGAAGCCAAAGCTGCGGGTGCAGATATTGTTGGTTTTGATGATTTGGCTGAATCTATTTTAGCGGGTCAGTTAGATTTTGATGTGGTTATTGCCAGTCCAGATGCGATGCGTGTGGTTGGTCGCTTGGGTCAAGTGTTAGGTCCTCGCGGTTTAATGCCAAATCCTAAAGTGGGAACCGTCAGCGTTGATGTGGCGAGTGCTGTACGTAATGCTAAGGCAGGTCAAGTGCGTTATCGCACAGACAAAGCCGGCATTATTCATTGCTCCATTGGTAAAGCTAATTTTAGTGCTCAAGCGCTAAAGGAAAATTTGGAATTTTTATTAGCGGATTTGAAAAAAGCTAAGCCTGCTTCAGCGAAAGGTACCTATCTAGGTAGGGTTGCTTTATCCACTACCATGGGTCCTGGTTTTAATATTGATTTATCCTCTTTGTCGGTTTGATCGAAGGGGTAAGGTGCGAGCGCTGGATTTTTTTGGCGCTCGTAGTGTCGAAGACCGCAGGAGCGAAAGCTTAATAGAGTCTGAAAGGCTAGCCTGCGCAGATACGGAAGCATTTCTTTTTTTCGTGTTTCCTTTTTGTTTATTGGGGGCGCGTTTTAAAAATTGCATACCGTTATCTGATTTTCAGTTGATGTATGTAATTCCTTGAGGAGACAATTTGTGGCAATGAAGATGGATGAAAAGCAAGCGATCGTTGTGGCTGTGCGTGAGCAAGCTGCATCGGCCTTGTCTGCCGTAATTGCCGACTATCGGGGATTAAGTGTTGCCGCGCTCACTGAGTTGAGAAAGCAATCTCGTGCCCAAGGTGTCTACCTAAGAGTGGTGCGAAATACTTTGGCGCGTCGTGCTGTAGAAGGTACTGAGTTCGAGTGCTTAAAGGATTCTTTGGTTGGGCCTACCGTATTGGCTTTTTCCAAAACAGATCCAGGCGCTGCTGCCCGCGTGATAAAAGACTTTGCTAAAACCAACGAGAAATTGGTTGTGAAAGCTTTATCCGTGGGTGGTCGAGTATACGGTCCGCAAGATATCGATGTGCTTGCGAAATTGCCGACTCGTGATCAAGCCTTAGCAACCTTAATGTCCTTAATGTTGGCGCCGGCTACAAAATTAGCGAGAACCTTCAACGAAATCCCAGGCAAATTGGTGCGAACCATTGCTGCGGTTCGCGATCAAAAGCAAGCAGCGTAATAGAAGCTTGCGGATGATGGGTAAAAAAGTTTTTATTTAAGAGTTTGAAACAGGAGAAAAGAGATGGCTTTATCTAACGAAGAAATTTTAAGCGCGATTGCTGATATGAGTGTTATGCAAGTAGTTGAGTTAATTTCTGCTATGGAAGAAAAATTTGGTGTTTCTGCGGCTGCAGCGGTTGCTGTCGCTGCGCCTGCGGCTGGTCCAGTTGCTGCGGTGGAAGAGCAAACTGAGTTTGACGTAGTTTTGACCGGTTTTGGTGAGAATAAAGTGGGCGTCATCAAGGTTGTGCGCGCGTTAACAGGTTTGGGCTTGAAAGAAGCTAAAGACTTAGTGGAAGGCGTTCCTGCTCCAGTGAAAGAAGCGGTTAGCAAAGATGAGGCAGCAAATATCAAGAAGCAGCTTGAAGAAGCGGGTGCTACTGCTGATGTGAAGTAAAAATGCATGTGCTATCGATTAGATTCTCTTTCTGATGAAAGAGAATCTAATGGTTGTTTTGACCTCGATAGCTCTTGGTATTCCGACCTCCGCCTACGTTGAAAAAATGACATTCACGCTGGTGTGAATGGAAAGTGCTAGGGTTCATGGAGTTGTTGCTTCGCTAATATGACGGAATTTTTCTACGCAAAATAAATAAGTTTTTTAAGGCTGGTTGTTGATTAAAAGCGACCGGCCTTTTGTTGTTGTAGATTCTTAAACTTTGATTAACTTAGGCTGAGGAATTCAGATGGCATATTCTTTCACCGAAAAGAAACGTATTAGGAAAGATTTTGGCAAACTCCCCGATGCCATGGGCGTCCCCTATTTATTGGCTATTCAGCTGGACTCCTATCGAGACTTTTTGCAGGCTGACTTGCCTGGTGCTGGGCGAGCAGATCGAGGATTGCAGGCTGCATTTAAGTCAGTTTTCCCCATACTGAGTTATTCTAATAATGCAGCGCTGGAGTTTGTTGAGTATTCCCTTAGCAAGCCCATATTTGATGTGAAAGAATGTCAAATGCGTGGGTTGACCTATGCGGCGCCTTTGCGTGTGCGTATTCGTCTGATTATTTATGATCGAGAGTCTTCAGCAAAAACAATTAAAGATATTAAAGAGCAAGAAGTCTACATGGGTGAAATGCCCTTAATGACAGACAACGGAACTTTTGTTGTCAATGGTACTGAGCGTGTGATCGTGTCTCAATTACATCGTTCGCCTGGTGTATTTTTCGATCATGATCGTGGTAAGACCCATTCCTCTGGGAAATTATTATTTTCTGCTCGAGTGATTCCTTATCGTGGTTCTTGGCTGGATTTTGAATTTGATGCCAAAGATTTAGTGTATGCGCGTATTGACCGTCGTCGTAAATTACCAGCGACCATTTTATTGCGTGCGTTAGGTTATGAAGCTCAAGACATTCTGGGAATGTTCTTTAAATATAACGAATTTAAGCTGAGTAAAAAGGGCATCATTAAATTAGAGTTGATTCCTGAGCGTCTCCGTGGTGATACCGCCATGTTTGATATTATGGATGGCGATGAGGTGATCGTTCAGAAGGGGCGGCGTGTCACGGCCCGTCATATTCGTCAAATAGAAAAAGCAGGCATTAAAGAATTAGAAGTGCCTGAGGAATATCTCATTGGTCGATTAGTTGCTAAAAACCTGGTGGATAAAAAAACCGGCGAATTATTATGTGAATGCAATACTGAAATTAACAAAGAATTATTAGAGAAAATTAAAAATGCAGGCCTTGCTACGCTTGAAACTTTATACGTGAATGAATTAGATCACGGTGCTTTTATTTCTGATACTTTGCGAGTAGATCCAACTCGCAGTCAAATGGAGGCCTTGGTTGAAATTTACCGCATGATGCGTCCTGGTGAGCCGCCCACTAAAGAAGCTGCAGAAGGTTTGTTTAATAATTTATTCTTTAGTGCCGAACGTTATGATTTATCAGCCGTTGGTCGAATGAAATTCAATCGTCGATTGGGTCGTTCTGAAATTGAAGGCAGTGGTATTTTATCTGCGCAAGATGTCATTGATGTTTTAAAAACCTTGATTGATATCCGTAATGGTCATGGTCAAGTGGATGATATTGATCACTTAGGTAACCGACGGGTGCGTTCCGTTGGTGAGATGACTGAAAATCAATTTCGTGTAGGTTTGGTGCGTGTTGAGCGTGCTGTGAAAGAGCGTTTAGGTCTTGCTGAATCTGAAGGATTGATGCCACAAGATTTAATTAATGCTAAGCCTGTTGCTGCAGCAATCAAGGAATTTTTTGGTTCCAGTCAGCTGTCGCAATTTATGGATCAAAATAATCCACTGTCAGAGATTACCCATAAACGTCGTGTTTCTGCGTTGGGGCCAGGCGGTTTAACGCGTGAGCGCGCTGGTTTCGAAGTGCGTGACGTTCACGCGACGCATTATGGTCGAGTTTGTCCAATTGAAACACCGGAAGGTCCTAACATTGGATTAATTAATTCTTTAGCAACCTTTGCAAAAACCAATCACTATGGATTTTTAGAAACACCTTATCGAAAAGTTGTGAATAGCGTTGTCACGGATGACATTGAATATTTTTCAGCGATCGAGGAAGGTGAATATGTGGTTGCGCAGGCAAACGCAGCCCGTGATGAGGGAAGCAAATTAATTGATGATTTAGTGCCTGTTAGACATCGCGGAGAATTTACTTTAACTCAGGCTGAGAATGTTCAGTATATGGATGTGTCTCCGCGTCAGGTGGTGTCCGTAGCAGCGTCTCTCATTCCTTTCTTAGAGCATGATGATGCTAACCGAGCTTTGATGGGATCTAACATGCAGCGTCAAGCGGTGCCCACTTTAATTGCTGAGAAGCCGTTAGTGGGAACGGGTATGGAGCGCAACGTAGCTCGTGATTCTGGTGTGTGTGTGGTTGCAGAGCGTGGTGGTGTTGTCGATCGTGTGGATGCTTCGAGAATCGTCATGCGCGTTGATAATGAAGAAGCGCAAGAGGGTGATGCGGGCGTTGATATTTATAATCTCACGAAATATACCCGTTCGAACCAAAATACTTGCATCAATCAGCGTCCTCTCGTGAAGTTTGGTGATGTGATTGCGCGTGGCGATATTCTTGCCGATGGTCCCTCTGTGGATATGGGTGAGTTAGCCTTGGGTCAAAATATGCGCGTGGCTTTCATGCCATGGAATGGTTACAACTTTGAGGATTCGATTTTAATTTCTGAGCGTGTGGTTCAGGAAGATCGTTTTACCACCATTCATATTCAAGAATTAGCCTGTGTTGCTCGCGATACTAAGTTAGGGCCAGAGGAAATTACTGCGGATATTCCAAACGTGGGAGAGTCTGCTTTAGCAAAACTGGATGAATCCGGTATTGTGCATATTGGCGCTGAGGTAGTTGGTGGTGACATTTTAGTTGGCAAAGTGACGCCCAAAGGTGAAACACAGTTAACGCCGGAAGAAAAATTATTGCGCGCAATCTTTGGCGAAAAAGCTTCCGATGTAAAAGATACTTCGTTGCGTGTGCCTTCCAGTGTGAAGGGTACCATTATTGATGTACAAGTTTTCACCCGTGATGGTATTGAAAAAGATCAGCGTGCATTGGCGATTGAGAAAAGTCAGTTAGATCAATTCCGCAAAGATTTAAAAGATGAATATCGCATCATCGAAGAAACTTGCTTGAGACGTTTGCGTCAATTATTGGTAGGTCAAAAAGCGGCGGGTGGTGCAGGGTTGAAAAAAGGTGAATTACTCACTGACGCGTGGTTTGAAGGACTGCCTTCAGAGCAGTGGTTTGATGTGCGTATTGGTGATGCTGCCATCATGGATCAAGTGGAAAAATTGCAATTAGTGCTTGCCCAGCATAAGGAAGAGCAAGAGCGTCGATTCGAAGATAAAAAACGTAAAATTACTGGCGGCGATGATTTAGCCCATGGTGTATTAAAAATTGTCAAAGTCTATTTAGCCATTAAGCGTCGTGTGCAACCTGGCGATAAGATGGCGGGTCGTCACGGAAATAAAGGGGTTATTTCTGCCATTATGCCAGTGGAAGATATGCCTTTTGACGCGAATGGTGAGCCAGTGGATATCGTGTTAAATCCTTTGGGCGTTCCCTCGCGGATGAACGTTGGGCAAATTCTTGAAGCGCATCTTGGTTTCGCCGCAAAAGGTCTGGGTGTCAAAATTGGTCAAATGCTGGATGCGCAACGTAAAGCCCATGAAGTGAAGCATTTCCTTGAGCAAATCTATAACCATACCGACGAAGGATTTAAAACAGACCTCGATTCTTTAACCGATGGTGAAGTATTGGAGTTGGCGGGTAATCTCAGAAAAGGGGTTCCTATGGCGACGCCAGTCTTTGATGGCGCAAAAGAAACTGAAATTAAAGCCATGTTGCGGTTGGCGGGTTTGCCGGAAAGTGGTCAGCTCAAATTATTCGATGGCCGTACAGGTGAAGTTTTCGATTGCCCGGTCACAGTGGGCTATATGTACATGCTGAAGTTAAACCACTTAGTGGATGACAAAATGCATGCGCGTTCTACCGGTTCTTATAGTTTGGTGACACAGCAACCGCTGGGTGGTAAAGCACAATTTGGTGGTCAGCGTTTTGGAGAAATGGAAGTGTGGGCGCTAGAAGCTTATGGCGCTGCTTACACCCTACAGGAAATGCTGACTGTGAAGTCGGATGATGTGAATGGTCGGACGCGTATCTACAAAAATATTGTAGATGGTGATCATCGTATGGATCCAGGTATGCCGGAATCCTTTAACGTATTAGTGAAGGAGATTCGCTCGTTAGGAATTGATATTGATCTAGAGCATGAAGATATTTAATTAGGAGAGGCCTACGTGAAAGACTTATTAAATTTATTGAAGTCGCAAAACAATGTGGATGAATTCGACAGCATTCGCATTGGCTTGGCATCCCCCGATATGGTGCGTTCTTGGTCTTATGGTGAAGTCAAAAAACCAGAGACCATTAATTATCGTACCTTTAAACCAGAGCGTGACGGTTTATTTTGCGCCAAAATTTTCGGACCTATTAAAGATTACGAGTGCTTATGCGGTAAATATAAACGTATGAAGCATCGCGGCGTTATTTGTGAGAAATGCGGTGTGGAAGTCACCCTGGCAAAAGTGCGTCGTGATCGTATGGGGCACATCGAATTAGCCAGTCCTGTGGCGCATATTTGGTTTTTAAAATCATTACCTTCTCGTATTGGTTTATTACTCGATATGACTTTGCGAGATATTGAACGCATTTTATATTTTGAATCTTTCGTTGTGATTGATGCTGGCATGACCTCTTTAGAGCGTGGACAGCTATTAAGTGATGAGCAATATTACGAAGCTTTAGAAGAGCACGGTGATGAGTTTGATGCCCGTATGGGTGCAGAGGCTATTCAGGCATTATTAAAAGATTTGGATTTAGAATCTGAAGTGAATGGATTGCGAGAAGAAATTCCGACCACCTCATCGGAAACAAAAATTAAAAAATTATCCAAACGCTTAAAATTAATGGAAGCCTTTTTAGAGTCAGGTAATCGTCCTGAATGGATGGTGTTGACCGTATTACCCGTGTTGCCGCCGGATTTGCGTCCATTAGTACCGCTTGATGGTGGACGTTTTGCAACTTCTGATTTAAACGATCTTTATCGTCGGGTAATTAACCGGAATAACCGATTAAAGCGTTTGTTAGATCTTTGTGCGCCCGACATTATTGTGCGTAATGAAAAACGTATGTTGCAGGAATCTGTCGATGCGTTGCTGGATAATGGTCGTCGTGGCCGCGCAATTACGGGTTCTAATAAGCGACCGCTGAAATCCCTAGCAGATATGATTAAAGGTAAGCAAGGTCGTTTCCGGCAAAACCTGTTAGGTAAGCGCGTTGATTATTCCGGTCGTTCAGTGATCGTAGTAGGGCCTACGCTAAAATTGCAAGAATGCGGTTTGCCGAAAAAAATGGCACTGGAATTATTTAAGCCCTTTATTTTTTCTAAATTAGAGCATCGTGGTTTAGCGACAACGATTAAAGCGGCTAAGAAAATGGTTGAGCGAGAAACCGCAGAAGTATGGGATATTCTTGCTGAAGTCATTCGTGAACATCCAGTACTGCTGAACCGTGCACCAACCTTGCATCGTTTGGGTATTCAAGCATTTGAGCCAGTGTTGATTGAAGGAAAAGCCATCCAATTGCATCCGTTGGTATGCGTTGCTTATAACGCTGACTTTGACGGTGACCAAATGGCGGTACACATTCCGCTGACGATAGAAGCACAATTAGAAGCGCGCGCTTTAATGATGTCGACCAACAATATTCTATCACCGGCTAACGGTGAGCCGATCATTGTGCCGACCCAAGATGTGGTGTTAGGTCTTTACTACATCACTCGTGAGAAAATTAATGTAAAAGGCGAAGGCATGATTTTCGCTGATAGCGATGAAGCTTTACGCGCATTGGCCAATAATGCTGTGGAGCTACATTCACGGGTCAAAGTGCGTGTTTCTGAGTGGACGCGGCGCGAAGATAAAACTTTTGACGAGCGTAGTTTTATTGCAGAGACAACGGTGGGTCGTGCATTGTTGTGGCGTATTGTGCCTAAAGGGATGGATTTCGCTTTAGTGAATCGTGCAATGACGAAGAAAAGTATCTCTAAATTAATTAACGTGTGTTACCGCCGACTCGGTCTCAAAGCAACGGTTATTTTTGCTGATCGTTTAACGTATTTAGGTTTTTATCAAGCGACAAAATCCGGTTCATCGGTCGGTATTGAAGATATGGTAATTCCTGCTGCTAAATCAGAAATTATCGCTAAGGCTGAAGATGAAGTTCGTGAAATCGAAAATCAATTCGCCTCTGGTTTGGTCACGCAAGGTGAGCGTTATAACAAAGTCGTCGATATTTGGTCGCGTACCAACGATCAAATTGCTAAAGCGATGATGGATAACTTGAAAACTGACACCATTACGGATAGAGATGGTAATCAAGTTCAGCAAGATTCCTTTAATCCCATTTTTATGATGGCGGACTCCGGTGCGCGGGGTTCTGCGGCGCAGATTCGTCAGCTTGCTGGTATGCGGGGTCTGATGGCTAAGCCAGATGGCTCCATTATTGAAACACCGATTACTGCAAACTTCCGTGAAGGCCTCACGGTAATGCAATACTTTATTTCGACTCATGGTGCGCGTAAAGGTTTGGCGGATACTGCATTAAAAACAGCAAACTCAGGTTATCTAACGCGACGTTTGGTCGATGTTGCCCAAGATTTAGTGGTCACTGAAGATGATTGCGGAACCTCCGAAGGTTTGATCATGACGCCATTGATTGAAGGGGGTGATGTAGTTGAGCCTTTGGGTGAGCGCGTATTGGGTCGCGTGGTTGCGCAAGATGTGATTAAGCCGGGTACTACTGACGAAATTGCGGTGCCTGCTGGAACCTTGCTGGATGAGAGCTGGATTGATTTATTAGAAGCCATGGGTGTAGACGAAATTATCTGTCGTTCGCCTATTTCCTGTGCAACACGTTATGGTGTTTGTCAGCAATGTTATGGTCGCGATTTAGCGCGCGGACATTTAATTAATATTGGTGAAGCGGTAGGTGTTATTGCTGCGCAATCCATTGGTGAGCCTGGAACTCAGTTAACCATGAGAACCTTCCACATCGGAGGTGCGGCGTCGCGAAGTTCTGCGGTGTCCAATGTACAAGTAAAAACAGATGGTACTGTACGTTTGTTGAATGTGAAAACAGTACAACAGGTAAGCGGTAATTTAGTGGCGGTTTCTCGTTCGGGTGAATTGGCTATTGCTGACGTTCGTGGTCGTGAGCGTGAGCGTTATAAATTACCTTATGGTGCTGTTATTCGAGTGAAAAATGGTGATAGCGTCAAAGCGGGGGATATTGTTTCGCAATGGGATCCTCATACCCATCCCATTGTGACTGAGCAGGCTGGTTTTGTTCAGTTCGGTGATTTTGAAAGTGGCATTACCGTTAAGCGTCAAACAGATGAGTTGACGGGTTTAACTAACATTGAGGTGTTAGATGCTAAAGATCGTCCTGCAGCAGGTAAAGATTTACGCCCAGTGATTCGTTTAGTGGATAAAAAAGGCAATCCAATTACCGTTGGATCCACCAATACGCCAATTCAATATTTCTTACCGCCCAATGCAATCACTATTTTGGTGAATGGTGCTGAGGTAAAAGTGGGGGATGTTGTTGCGCGGATTCCACAAGAGAGTTCAAAAACTCGCGATATTACGGGTGGTTTGCCGCGGGTTGCCGATTTGTTTGAAGCGCGTCGTCCAAAAGAGCCTGCTATTTTGGCGGAAACCACAGGTATTATTAGCTTCGGTAAAGAAACCAAAGGTAAGCGTCGTTTAGTCATTGCGCCTGATGATCGCTCGGAAGCTTATGAAGAGCTGATTCCTAAATGGCGTCATTTAAACGTATTCGAAGGTGAGCATGTAGAGCAGGGTGAAGTGATTTCCGATGGCCCGGCCAATCCGCATGATATTTTACGTTTGAAGGGTGTGAGTGCGTTAGCGAATTATATCGTCAATGAAGTGCAAGATGTTTATCGCTTACAAGGGGTGAAAATCAACGACAAACACATCGAAGTGATTGTTCGGCAAATGCTGCGCAAAGTGGAAGTATTAGAATCAGGTGATTCCACCTTTATCAAAGGTGAGCAAATGGAATACTCCCGTGTGTTAACTGAGAACGAGAAGCTTGAAGCAGATAGCAAATTTGCTGCGCGTTTTGAGCGGGTATTGCTGGGGATTACTAAAGCCTCCTTATCAACGGATTCTTTTATCTCTGCGGCATCATTCCAGGAAACAACTCGTGTATTAACAGAAGCAGCAGTGACAGGTAAACGAGATGACTTACGTGGTTTAAAAGAGAACGTCGTAGTGGGTCGATTGATTCCTGCTGGAACTGGTTTTGCGTATCACGCAGAGCGTCGTCGAAGACGTAAATTGGGCCTAATGCCTGCGCCAACAGTAACGGTAGATGAGCTTGAGCAAGCATTCAGTGATGCGCTCAACGCTTCATCTCAAAGTTAGATGGATAGCAAAAAAAGTAGGGGCACGGCATGCTGCGCCCCTGCTGAATTTTTTACATTGACTTGAGTTGGGGGCGTGATTAGAATCTCGCCTCCCGATTTTATAGGTCGGAACAAATTTCTGTTATCTAAAACATTTCAAAAGCTAAAAGTCAGGATTTTTCGGAGTAATTTTTTATGACGACCATTAATCAATTGGTGCGTAAGCCGCGTCAACGCAAAGTAGCGAAAAGTGACGTGCCTGCGTTGCAGAATTGCCCGCAAAAACGGGGGGTCTGTACTCGCGTGTATACCACTACACCGAAAAAGCCTAACTCTGCTTTGCGAAAAGTATGTCGGGTACGGTTAACCAACGGTTTTGAAGTAACTTCTTATATCGGTGGTGAAGGCCATAACTTGCAAGAACACAGCGTTATTTTAATTCGCGGTGGTCGGGTAAAAGATTTACCCGGTGTGCGTTATCACACAGTGCGTGGGACTTTAGATACCGCAGGTATTCCAAAGCGTAGACAGGCTCGATCTAAATACGGTACGAAACGTCCGAAGAGCTAATTTTCCTTCCCCCTCTTTTTTAAAGAGAGGGAGTGAATGCGTAATAATTTCTTAATTTTAACCAGTAAGGCCAACCCAATAATGGTGTTGGATTCACCTGAAGAGGAAAGTGTATGCCAAGAAGACGCGTCGTCGCTAAACGAGACATTCTGCCAGATCCTAAGCACGCCAGTCAGTTGGTCGCTAAATTCGTTAATCACCTAATGGTGAGCGGAAAAAAATCTGTTGCTGAGCGTATCGTATACGGCTCATTAGATCGTATTGCTGAGAAAAAACAGCATAAAGACCCATTAGAAATTTTTGAAAAAGCCCTCGATGTATTAAAACCAGTAGTTGAGGTGAAATCTCGCCGTGTAGGTGGCGCAACTTATCAGGTGCCTGTGGAAGTTCGGCCAAGTCGTCGGGTAGCGCTAGCAATGCGTTGGTTAGTTGATGCTGCTCGTAAGCGTAGCGAGAAATCTATGCCTCATCGTTTGGCTGGTGAAATCTTGGATGCAGTGGATGGTAAGGGTTCTGCTATTAAGAAGCGTGAAGATGTGCATCGTATGGCTGAAGCTAACAAAGCTTTTGCACATTACCGTTTCTAATTTTTTTAAACGAGGAATTTTTTTGTGGCACGTAAAACCCCCCTGGCCAGATATCGCAATATTGGTATTTGTGCGCACGTAGATGCCGGTAAAACAACCACGACCGAACGCGTATTATTTTACACGGGTGTTTCACACAAAATCGGTGAGGTGCATGAAGGCACCGCCGTGATGGATTGGATGGAGCAAGAGCAAGAGCGTGGTATTACCATTACCTCTGCGGCGACGACTTGTTTTTGGCAAGGTATGGATCGTCAATTCGAGCAACATCGCATCAATATTATTGATACACCGGGGCACGTAGATTTTACGATTGAAGTAGAGCGCTCATTGCGCGTGTTGGATGGTGCTGTAGTAGTTTTTTGTGGTACCTCTGGCGTGGAGCCGCAATCAGAAACCGTATGGCGTCAAGCAAATAAATACAAAGTGCCGCGCATTGTTTTCGTGAATAAAATGGATCGTGCTGGCGCAGACTTCAAGCGAGTTGTAAAACAAATTAAAGATAGGCTTGGCGCACGCGTTGTGCCCATCCAACTGAATATTGGTGCCGAAGAAGAATTTAAAGGCGTTATCGATTTATTGCGCATGAAAGCCATTTATTGGAATGAAGCGGATAAAGGTATGACCTATGAATTAGCAGATATTCCTGCCGACTTGCAAGCAGAAGCAGAAGCAATGCATGAAGTATTAGTGGAAACTGCGGCAGAAGCCAGCGAAGCATTCATGGAAAAATATTTGGGCGGCGAAACCCTAACCATGGAAGAGATTAAGCAGGGTTTGCGTCAGCAAGTCGTTGCCAATGAAGTTGTGTTGGCTTTATGTGGTTCTGCATTTAAAAACAAGGGTGTGCAAGCTATGTTGGATGCGGTGGTGGAATATCTTCCAGCGCCGGATGATGTTGCTGCGATTAAAGGTATCTTGGATGATGAGGTCACTGAAGCTGAGCGTCATTCTTCTGATACCGAACCATTTGCTGCGTTAGCCTTCAAAATTGCCACCGATCCTTTTGTGGGTAATCTCACTTTCTTCCGTGTGTATTCCGGTGTATTAAAGTCCGGTGATGCGGTGTACAACCCGATTAAACACCGCAGAGAACGTATTGGTCGTTTATTGCAAATGCATGCGAATTCGCGAGAAGAAATTAAAGAAGTTTATGCAGGCGATATCGCCGCTGCGGTAGGTTTAAAAGACATCACTACAGGTGAAACTCTGTGTGATGAAAATCATATTATTACTTTGGAAAGAATGGATTTTCCTGATCCAGTGATTTCGGTTGCAGTAGAGCCAAAATCAAAGGCTGACCAAGAAAGGATGGGTATGGCTTTGGGTCGGTTGGCGCAGGAAGACCCATCTTTCCGTGTGAAAACCGATGAAGAAAGTGGTCAAACTATTATTTCTGGTATGGGTGAGCTGCATTTAGAAATTATCGTCGATCGTATGAAGCGTGAGTTTAAAGTGGAAGCCAATATTGGTAAGCCGCAAGTGGCGTATCGCGAAACCATTCGTAAGTCAGTGGAAATCGAAGGCAAATATGTTAAACAAACCGGTGGTCGTGGTCAGTATGGTCATGTTTGGTTGCGTTTAGAGCCGATTCCGATGGAAGAAGAAAAAGATTTCGAATTTGTTGAAGCGATTCATGGTGGTTCGGTGCCGCGGGAATATTTTAACGCGGTAGGCAAAGGCGCTGAGCAACAACTTCAACAGGGTGTATTAGCTGGTTATCCAGTGTTGGGCGTGAGAGTGACTTTGTTTGATGGTTCTTATCACGAAGTAGACTCTAACGAAAACGCATTCCGCATGGCTGCTATGATGGCGGTGAAAAAAGGTGCGTTGCAAGCCGGCGCTGTGTTGCTAGAGCCTTGCATGAAAGTGGAAGTAGTTACGCCAGAAGAATACATGGGCGATGTGATGGGTGATTTAAATCGTCGTCGCGGTATTTTGCAAGGTATGGATGACAGCCCGTCAGGTCGTATCATCCGCGCTGAAGTGCCATTAGCAGAGATGTTTGGTTATGCCACTGATGTGCGCTCCATGAGTCAGGGCCGCGCAACGTTTGCGATGGAATTCCAGCGTTATGCTGAAGCACCGAATAACATTGCGGAAGCGATTATTAAGAAAAGTACTTAACCTAAAGAGGTAATGAGCGATGGCAAAGAGTAAATTTGAGAGGAACAAGCCGCATTTAAACGTAGGCACCATAGGTCACGTAGATCACGGGAAGACAACGCTAACGGCAGCACTGACG
>JAHFSE010000165.1 GCA_023265895.1 Gammaproteobacteria bacterium | reverse complement strand
ATGGACACCTTGCATGATGGAAAACGGATTTGGGCAGAGAAAAATCTGAGCCAAATCTAATCTGACAGACACCTGAATAAAAATCGGTAACTGTCAGATCAAGTCTGAGCTACTACACATGGAGGCGATAGTTTGATCTCTTTCCATGACTTTGAGTTTTACGCTTTCTTCGACTTCGCGTTTGGCTTGATTGCGCACATCGGTGAGATTTTCTTGTACGCGCTTTTCTACGGTTAATTCGAATTCACGTTTTGCATCGTCTAGTTCTCGCTGTTTTTTAATTAATTCTGCTTGGGCTTTTTGCGCTTCTGCTAGTTTTTCGTCACGCACTTTTAATACGGCTTGTAGATCAATTAATTCTCGGGTTTTATTGTCTATTTCTGTTGCCGCTGCTTGTTTGGCTTTGCGAGATTCTTCTTCAATAACTTGCGCCCTTGCTGTTTTGAGTTGCGC
This sequence comes from Gammaproteobacteria bacterium, assembly GCA_023265895.1. GTDB lineage: Bacteria > Pseudomonadota > Gammaproteobacteria > Pseudomonadales > JAHFSE01 > JAHFSE01. The sequence continues at coordinate 3,454 of JAHFSE010000165.1, read as the reverse complement.
AGCCACTTGCTCAGTGATTTGATTTTCTAAGGTGCGCTTGGTTTCGAGTAGTTGTTTTTCTTGTTGACGAATAGCTTGCTCACGCTGAGCAACTTCAGCGTCTTTTTGTGCAAGTCGCTGTTGGAATTGCTGACGCGTCACGGCAATTAATGGCGCTGCTAGAGATTCAGTGAGTTTAATTTCTGAATTACATTTGGGGCAAGTAATGGTCGGTTCGCTCATGGCTAATCCTTTTTTAAGGTTTTAATAGTAGCAAGCTGCCTGGGTGATAATAGAAATCATGATTTTCTGCCCATTTAAGTTAAGCAACCTTTACTTAGCGCCCGCCTTAGTTAAGGGAAATCGATTTGCCTTAACTAAGAAAGAGATTTAGGTAACGTTCAAAGGTGTAAGTGCGGCCGCGCTGCTGGCCGGTTTTTTCTACCAAAACACCTAAGTCCTTAAAATCTCGAATTAAGGCATTAGCCGTAGGTGTACTCACGCTTAAAGCATTTTCAATATCCAACGCTGATATTTTAGGTTGTCGGTAAAGCAGGTTAAGCACTAGCCTCGCATTCGGTATGCGCTTACCTAGACTTTGTATTTGCTGCTCCACATCCGTGCGCAAACTTAAAATCTGCTGAAAGATATCTCTTGCTTTGCTTGCGGTTTCAGCAATACCGCGAAGAAAGAAACGCACCCAATGAATTAAATCATTAGATGTTCTTACTCGCATCAATGCATCGTAATAGCTGGATCGATTACGCTCGAAGAAGTCGGATAAATAGAGAGAAGGCTTCACCAACAAACCATGACTCATCAGATAGAGAGGAATCAATAGACGGCCAATACGCCCATTACCATCGAGAAATGGATGGATTGTTTCAAACTGATAATGACTGATTGCAATGCGAACGAGGTGAGGTACTGCAATATCTTGGTTATGCCAAAATTTTTCCAAATCGCTCATCAACTCAGCAACATTATCCTGCTGAGGCGGAATAAAAACTGCGTCCATTAAACTTGAGCCACCAATCCAATTCTGACTGGTGCGAAATTCTCCTGGCAGTTTATTTTCGCCTCGCACACCCTGCATCAAAATAGCATGGGCTTGTTTGAGTAAACGATTTGACAGCGGTAACTCTTGCAATGCTGTGATAGCTGCGTTTATTGCTGAAATATAGTTACGCACTTCACGCCAATCATCGCGTTTTTCAGGATTAATTTGCTCTTCTAGCATCAGAGCTTCATCAATACTTGTTTGCGTACCCTCAATAAGACTAGATGTCTGCGCTTCTTTCATGACATGCATTTCAATAAACAGATCAATATCTGGAACAATCAGCGAAAAAGCGTTCAGCTCCCCCAGTGCGCGGTTGGCTGATTCCAGTAACGTATTAATAACGGGATCTTCCCAGAACCATTCGTGATTGATAAGCACTGGCTCAAAACTTTTATACTGGTAACGCTGGCGTAATTGACCGGCTTTGAAGGTTTCAAATTTCATGTTGGTACCTTTTGAATAATCAGTAATAAGGCAAACTGTTTGACTGAGCTAAAACGCATCTTAATAAATTTCACACCAACTCCCATTCAATCTCAAATAATTGCTCTTCCTGAACTTGCTGGGTGAGTTGTTTTTCCAGTGCGGAAATTAATTCATCGCGTTGCGCTTCAATATGATCTTGCCGATCAAATATTTCACGCCGTAATTTATTGCGCTTGCTTTCTAATTCACGCTGGTGTTTTTGCCAGTTCAACTTTTCATTTAACGTTTGCGCGGCAGCAGCGGTTTTTCGCGTTTCTTTGATTTCCGCATCTAGCGCTTTAATTTCGTGATCTAATTTAAGCTTAAGGTCGTCGGCCCACGCTTCTAATTTTTCTATTTCTTGCTGAAAATAGCCTATGTTTCTTTGATTGATGTCAGCCAAACAATGTTGTTTCTTCCGTTGAAACACGGCATCTAACTCAGTGCTAATATTAGTTAGTGGGGATAATTCAGTCATCACCGCTGGCATACAAAGCAATCGCTCGGGATCATCTTCCTCTAATACAAATCCCTCTCGCGTGATAGCAACCATCAGCAGATGCTGCTCTTGAACGCCCAACATTTGCACTGTTATTAAAGTAAGCCGCAGCAACCCAGATTGATTGCGTACATTTTCTAAAGTAGTCACGCGACCTTCATCCGGTGAATAGGTGAAAGTGAGTTTTGCTGCCTTGAGCGGGTAATTTTTTGCTTGCTGAATGATTTGTTGCGCTAAAGGATGTTCAACACGATATAAATGGGCCTCCGGACTACGGCGTGGCAATTCATATCGACCTAATGGAATCGCAGAATCTTGTAGCTCAATAGGAAGCTCATTTAACCAAAAACCATCCTGATCAAAATCGGCTTTATGATTCAACGCTGTTTGGGTGAGATCGAGCAGTATGCGCTCATAACGATTACGCAAGCGATTAGAATCAATGCGCACTCGCTCCAATACTTTTTCATCGAAGTGTTCAAATAATGCTTCCCGTGTTTTTAACATGGCATCACTGATTTCAGTGGAAAGTTCTAATCGCAATTGCTCAAAGCTGTCACGAATTTGCTGCGAATCTCGACAATGACGATAAATGTCTGCAATACGACGTTCGAAATCAACACCGGATCCAATAGCACCTAATACTTCATCACTGGCGCCGAATACACCTTCAAATAATTGAAATTTATCCCGCAGCAATTCATAAATTCGCTCATCCGCTGGGTTATTTTTATTAATGAAATTCACCACAACGACATCAAATTTTTGACCGTATCTATGACAACGGCCAATACGCTGCTCAATTCTCTGTGGATTCCAAGGAAGATCATAATTAATCACTAAGGAACAAAATTGTAGATTGATCCCTTCGGCTCCGGCTTCAGTAGCAATCATCACCGTGCCGTGATCACGAAAGTAATCCACTAAAGCAGCGCGAGTATCTGCTGTTTTTGAGCCACTGATGCGATCACTGCCTTGATGTTGTTGGATCCACTCTTTATAAATTTCCTGCGCTCGCTCATCGGTATTAGTGCCATTAAATAAAACAATGCCTTCGCCATAAAAAGTATTTTTCAACAGATCTAATAAATAATTTTGTGTGCGTCTAGATTCGGTAAAAATAATAGCTTTCCGCGGCGCTTGCAGTCGATTCAATTCAGCAAACGCTTTATCTAATGCGGTTAATAACGCTTGGCCTTTAGCATTATCACGAATACGAGTAGCTAAATGTTGAAATTGTTGCAGCTCATCTATTTCTGATTGAATCGATTCACGGGTTTGCATGACTCGTTTATTGTTTTCCGTGTGATCTTCCCGCCACTCTTCTAACGTTTCATCAAGACCTTCAAAGTCTTCTTCTAGCGCTTGCGTCAAATCCAATTCAGTTTGTTCTAGTAAAGCTTGTAAGCGTCGACACATGGTACCTAGAGCACCGGCTATCGCATGTG
>JAHFSE010000164.1 GCA_023265895.1 Gammaproteobacteria bacterium | reverse complement strand
GATTTTTAATGATGCGCTCATTGGCAGAGAACTGATGCCCGATAGTTAGGCTTTGCGGTGGCCTGTTGGGTTTCAAAATATAGAGCGTTACGGAATCAACTAATGGTGTTGTTAATTCTAATAACCAACGAGATTGCTGGGTTTGGTTTTGAAGAGAAAATCGTAACCAAACTGTCGATTTTGAAAAGCCAAAGTTAGGTATTCCGTGTTGGTTTTTGGACCAATGAGAGACATCATCATTGACTTGATTCAGTGTTTGAGTACCTGTGGAATCTAATAAGCTCTGTAGGGTTGGCGTGATGGGTGTCTTGGTTTGGAGTATTGTTGCCTCATTGGACGTTATCGGCATTGCCCAAAGTGCAGGACACAAAAGACAACAGAGCGCTAACCACAGCCCTTGATGAGCGACGGATCGTAAGGATTTGCTAACGAGTTCACGCAAAAATCTGTAAGTAAAGCAACGGGATGGATGCATAAGCAATATCATACAGGTCATTTGCGTCGCTCAGGCGACTGGATTATCGAGAAGTCTGTTGGGTTAAGGAGCGTATCGATAGATACTCTCTCCCTTATAAACACTAGTTAGCTGGGTGAAAAAGGTCAAAAAATAACCTTCCTTGGTTAATATTGTTGTCTGTATCAGCGAGCAGGGAATTGGCCGAACTGTTGCCAGTGGGTTTCAATACCGTAGGGATCTGGCTGATTGTTATAAATCGCTGTCACAATTTGAGTTTCTAGTTGAGTAATTTTATTTAAGAAATTTGACGCACTTCCGAGTGGCTTGAGTACACCAAAGCCTTTGTCGATAAATTCATAAATTTGGCCAAAGCCAGCGGATTGAATGGGTTTTTTGGCTAGCTTAAACGCCATATAGACCATGCGGCTAGCAATATATTGATCGATGCCTTGTCCCAGTAAATTGGCTAATTCAATTTGTCGTTGTCGTTCAGTTTGAGAAGCAGTTACCGCTAAGCCCTTGACATAAGTTTTTGGGTCAATGTGTTGGACCTTAAGCGTATAAAATAAATACTCAACCAATCGCCCATCCAGTTCTGCTGTAAGCGTATTCAGCTCTAAGGCATGCACTGCAGTATTCAGTGCTCGATCTGGGAGAACGCGACCAGCTTTGGGTACGATGCGAACCATATCATGGGCCAGTTCAGATAAATTAATACCACTGTAAACATCGTTTAGCACAAAGTAGGCCGCTGATTGATACTTAGGTTGTGCTAACAGATTGCGATGAGACCACAGCAAACGGTCTAATTGCCATTTTTGTAATTGTTGCAAATACGTGAGGAAAGTTTGTTGGTCTGCTTGATGTTGGCGTAAATTGCGATAGCGTTCTAGACTGCTTTGCATTTGATCGATTAGGTCATCGGTTGCCATGTGATTGCTCTCTGCTAAGGGGGTATAAAAAATCTAAGTGTTCGCTGTATACTTTGCCCACTCAATAAAGTTTCTGTGTAATGAAATGACGCTCCATCAGGGATGTATTTATGATTGCGACAACGATTCAGGAAAAACGCCAAGTACCGCGTGTGTATTCCACTCATTACTTGCGTGTATATCATCGAATTACTGAACAATTATTAGGTCGTATTGCGAGCCTTTCCTCTACTGGATTTATGTTGATTAGTGATTTACCGATTCTTGTAGGGCAAAGTTTTGAATTAACTTTGGTGCCACCAGAAACGCTAGAACACACGACTTGTTTACATTTTAGAGCGCATAGTCTTTGGTGTAAAAAAGATGCCAATCCCAATTATTATTGCTGTGGATTCAAATTGGTCAAAGTTCCAGATGCTTTTTTTGAGCAAGTGAGTCGGATTACTCAGCAACCAAAGACACCTGCTGTTGCATTAGTTGAGGACTAAAGGCCAGAAGCAACGCCTATCAACCTTGCTTTTATGCTCATCTTAAGTACTCAAAAAAACTTTGTTATAGAAGCCATAACGCATCACTCTTGATTTGTTGCAGTGTGCAAACCACATTCTTTTTTAGTTGCTTCTTCCCACCACCAGCGGCCTTCTCGTTCATGTTGATTGGGTAATACTGGACGTGTGCAAGGTTGGCAGCCAATGGAGATGAAGCCTTTTTCGTGTGCTGCATTATAGGGAATATCGTAGGCGCGAATATATTGCCAAACTTGTGTCGAGCTCCAGTTTGCCAATGGATTGAATTTTACTAAGGGATGTTCAGCGGTAGAAAAGCCAGCATCTTTTTGCACAACAGGGACTTCTTGACGGGTATTGGGGCTTTGATCTTTACGTTGACCCGTAATCCAAGCATCCAGTGTTGCAAGCTTTTTACGTAGCGGTGCAACTTTGCGAATACCACAGCACTCGTTATGCCCCTCTTGATAAAAGCTAAACAACCCTTTTTTCTGGGTAAATTCACTGATCGCTTGTGCTTCAGGGAAAGTGACCTCTATTTCAATATTAAAATGAATTCTTACTTTTTCTAAAAATTCATAAGTTTCAATATGTAGTCTACCGGTATCCAAGGTAAAAACGCGAAAGGGTTTTTTTAATTGGGCAGCCATATGAATGAGTACCACATCTTCCGCACCACTAAAGGAAATGGCGCTATTAGGGTAATGATCGAGCGCTAAGTCAAGGATTTCTCTGGGCGTTTTTGATGCATAATCCTGGGCCCAACTGTGTATTTGTGATTCAGAGATACTCATGGCAAAACTCCTTAAACTGTGTGCAGCGATGGGTGAAGGAGTATATCAAAACTATCCATTTTGCCTATGTCATAATTGCAAACGAGATTTTTCCTTTGTTGATCCGTAAACGCATATTGCCAGTCTATATCTAACTGAGTAGAGTGGCGGCCACTTTTATGATATAGGCGCTTTTCATTTATTAGGCTGGAGAAATTTTCCGTGAAAATGATCTGTTTAGATTTAGAAGGTGTATTGGTACCGGAGATTTGGGTCAATGTGGCTCAGTACACAGGTATTGATGCGTTAAAAGTCACAACGCGGGAAATATCCGATTATGATGAGCTCATGCGTTTGCGTTTAGATATTCTCGATCAGCATCAACTGAAATTACCTGATATTCAAAAGGTCATTGCACAGCTCACGCCTTTGCCTGGAGCCATCGCTTTTATTCATTGGTTACGAGAAACTTTTCAATGGGTGATTTTATCTGATACTTATTACGAATTTGCTCATCCCTTGATGCGCCAGTTGGACTGGCCTACTTTGTTATGTCATACCCTAGAAGTGGATCCAGAAACGCAACGGATTACGGGATATCGTTTACGCCAAAAAGATCCTAAGCGCCATGCGGTTAAGGCTTTTCACCAGTTAAATTATAAAGTCATTGCTGCGGGAGATTCTTATAACGACACAAGCATGCTCAGTGAAGCCGATGTAGGCATTCTTTTTCATGCACCCGACAAGGTGAAACAGGAATTCCCGCAATTCCTTGCAATCGATACTTATGACGATTTAAAACAAGCTATTTTGGAGGCCAGCGCGAAACTAGGCTAAGCCGATTGACGCAGCTCATTGGCTCTATGACTTGAATAATTTTGTTCCATCATCGTTGTGTTACGACGATGCGCGAATGAATGCGCTTTTCTTTGAGGCAGAGAACCGATTTCCTTCAATTCATCATTAGATTCTAAGGGTAGAGATTCTAATTGACTGATATCTGTGGTGATGCCTAAGCCGGGGCTATAGGAAAGTTCTAAATGTTGTGCAATTGCTTTTTCCCATAGACAAACTGCCTTGACAAAATGTTTAAGAGGCAAGCGGGAAAATTGGGTAGATTCGTGAGATAAATTAACGATTAAAACCTGCTTTGCATTGAGAAAAATTTGGAAGTGGCGGTTGGCGGCTTCCCATGAGCTTAATCTATGATCGGCGATGGCTTGACACAGCACCAGTAATTTTTTACA
>JAHFSE010000041.1 GCA_023265895.1 Gammaproteobacteria bacterium | reverse complement strand
GTGAGTATATTGTGGAAGCACTTCAGCAAACAAATTGCCTGAAGTCCAATCTGATGCAGCATGTATAAAGTCAGATATTCTAACTGTGTGAGAAAAATTTGATTTGTTTTTGTACTTTGTCAAAGTTTGAATTAAATGATCACGCAAAGAGCTATCAATTTCAAAAGCATCTAGCTCTACACGCTCAAACTGTAAATCACCCGAATTCCATCTATCTAAAAAAGCAGCTGAAAGAGAGCCAATTCCAGCACCCGCATCCAGCAGGCGACACACGCCGTTAGCAGGAGGAAAAAGCTCGCTCATGAACACCGCCGTTTTTTCTGGGGTAAAGAACTGACCTAGCTTCGATTTTTTCCCCACTTCGGTATTCTTAGAAACTTGTAATCTAGTTTGTTCAACCACAGACAGCAATAGTATATCTCCTAATTCCTGTTCAATCGCTCCGCATTAAATACTGTAGGCAAGGTAAAAGCCATAGATTCTCTGGCAATTTCCCCTAAAAAATTACTCGCTTGATAGCGTATCAATTATTTTGGCAACAGACTTAAAACGATAGTGTATTGCAGAATGAATTTCCTGTATTGAGTGATTGGCCAAAACTTTGACCCTTGCTAGAATGGCCGGCCACTGGCGCCGCCACTTTATCAAGGAATCTCATGACAACCACACCTTCTTCCGATTTTCCTACTGGATTGACCTATAAAGAAGCAGGCGTCGATATTCACGCAGGCAATCAATTGGTGGAATATATTAAACCCATCAGCCGTAGAACCTTACGCCCTGAAGTATTAACAGGCTTAGGCGGCTTCGGTGGTTTGTGTGAAATACCCAGCGGCTATCGACAACCGGTTTTGGTTTCCGGCACCGATGGCGTGGGGACTAAATTAAAATTGGCCGTCGAAACCAATCATCACAGCACCTTAGGGATTGATTTGGTCGCCATGTGTGTCAACGACGTGGTGGTCTGTGGTGCAGAACCGCTTTTTTTCTTAGATTATTTTGCTACCAGTAAACTCGATGTTGAAAAAGCCAAAATTCTCATTGAAGGTATTGGACGTGGCTGCGAACTTGCGGGCTGTGCATTAATTGGTGGCGAAACAGCAGAAATGCCTGGCGTTTATCAAGGTGAAGATTACGATTTAGCAGGCTTTTGTGTCGGTGTTGTCGAAAAAGATCAAATTATTAATGGGTCTCAAATACAGCCAGGGGATCATATCATTGGGTTGGCTTCTTCTGGCCCGCATTCAAATGGTTATTCTTTAATTCGAAAAATTATTGAGCGTCACCAAGTGAGTTTGGAACACGAGTTAGAAGGTATTCCATTGAAGCAATGGCTATTAACGCCAACGCAAATCTACGTCAAATCTTTATTACAACTCATTAAACAACATCCCGTGCGTGGCATGGCGCATATTACCGGTGGTGGCTTGGTTGAAAATATACCCCGCGTTTTACCCGCCTATACCAAAGCAATCATTCAATTAGACAGTTGGCGTTGGCCGGCGATTTTTGAATGGCTGCAACTCACCGGTCAAGTGCCTACTCAAGATATGTGGCGCACTTTTAATTGCGGCGTTGGTATGGTGGTGATTGTGCCAGAAGCGTCTTCCGCTGCGGTGATTGCCTTATTAAATCAGCTAGGTGAAACCGCATGGCAACTCGGCAAAATTAAAGCACACAGCGAAGAAAATCCTGTGGTTGTTTTGAGCTGATTCAGCATGATTCGTATGGTGGTATTAATTTCCGGTCAAGGCACCAATCTGCAGGCCTTAATTGATGCAAGCACTCAACTCAATATTCACATTGTTGCAGTGATCAGCAATAAAGCCGATGCCTATGGTTTGCAGCGTGCGCAACAAGCAGGCATTACCACAAAAATTATCACCGCATCCAAGGCGTCCTTTGATGCTGAGCTGTTAGCTGTAACCCAAGCTTATCAACCGGATCTCGTGGTCTTAGCAGGATTTATGCGCATTTTAACCGCCGCATTTGTCCAGCAGTTCACGGGCCGATTAATCAATATACATCCGTCTCTTTTACCTCACCATAAAGGTTTGCATACCCACGAGCGAGCATTGGCTGCTGGTGATACACAGCATGGTTGTAGCGTACACTTTGTCACCGAAGATTTAGATGGCGGCCCTATTATTGCTCGAGCCAGTTGCAATATTTCCACGACTGACACTGCTGAGCAGCTAAAGGCTCAAGTAGCAATATTGGAACATCAATTATTGCCTTTATGCGTAGGCTGGTTTGCCCATGGACAAATTCAATTAGTCGCTAATACTGTGTTATGGCAACAGCAAGTTTTACCTTCTACAGGTGTTACCTTTGAGTCTCACCAACTCGCACAAATGTGGCAATCCTATGCAAAAAATTTATCGCCTTAATTTATTTTTCTTATGCTTTTTGCTACATCAAACGACGGAAGCAGCACCTTTGATTTCATCAGGAAATCCGCGCATGTTAGTACCCTACACCGCAGAATATATTGCACATTTAAAAAATATACCGCTGGGCGGTCGAGCAACACATACACTCACCGCGCTAGGCGATCAAACCTTTGAATTACGCTCAGAAGCTAAAATGTTATTCAACCAACAAACGGAAGTCAGTCAATTTCGTTGGCATACACAAGATTGTGCCAATACCCCCATCAGTTATCGCTATGATCGTCAATATTTAGGTAAACGTAAAAATTATCGGCTAGATTTTTCACAGGATCATCGCTCGGTTACTTATACGGAAGGTAAAAACAAAAAAAATTACGCCACACCCGCCCCCATCGAAGATGCGCTCACCGAACAATTAGCAGTAAGCTGTCAAATTAAAGCAGGGCAATCTTTAATTTCACTGAATGTGGCAAAAAAAGATAAAGTCAGCCAACACGTTTTTCAACGCATGGGCGAGGAAAGTATTAAATTACCCATGGGAACTTATAAAACCGTGCGAGTTAAAAAACAGGAGGCAGTGGATTCTGCCCATCAAACGGTTTTGTGGTTTGCGCCTGAATTAAATTATTTGTTAGTTCAGCTACAACATACGGAAAATGGCATGACTTATACTTTGCAGTTGAAGCAATGGCATTCAAATAGTTAATTTTATAAAAGCACAGCAAACCCACGATTCAAATCAGCTTTCAAATCTTCAATATTTTCTAAACCAACGGAAATTCGAATCAGCCCTTCACTCATTCCCGCAGCTTGTTTTTCTTCCAAAGATAAACGACCGTGAGTCGTGGAGGCAGGATGGGTCACAGTTGATTTCACATCGCCTAAATTAGCTGTAATGGACAATAAACGGGTCGCATTCATCCACGCCCAAGCGGCTGCTTTGCCACCCTTCACTTCAAAAGACAACACCCCCCCAAAAGCCGTTTGCTGCTGTGCGGCTAACAGATGCTGTGCATGGGTGGGCAAACCGGCATAATAAACTTTCTCCACCGCTGGTTGCTCTTGCAGCCAAATAGCCAAGCGTAACGCTTGCGCACTATGCGCCTGCATTCGTAACGGCAAAGTTTCCAAACCTTTTAAAGCAATCCAAGCATTAAATGGGCTCATGCAAGGGCCACAGGTTCGCACCACACCATACACAGCATCTAACAAGTCATGTGAACCGACCACAGCACCGCCCACACTTCTGCCCTGACCATCGATATATTTAGTTGCTGAATGCACCACAATATCTGCACCCAAAGTGAGCGGCTGTTGCAATGCCGGCGTACACAAACAATTATCCACCACCAATAAAGCGCCCTGTTGATGAGCAATGTTAGCTAAGGCCGCAATATCCGCCACTTCACTTAAGGGATTTGAAGGCGTTTCAATAAATAATAATTTCGTCTTGGATGTGATTGCTGCCTGCCAGGCCGTGAGATCTGTCAGCGCAACATAACGGGTTTGAATACCCAACTTGGCTAAATATTTATCAAATAAAATATGGGTCGTGCCAAATAAACTGCGCGAAGCCAGAATATGATCACCCGCAGATAACAAACCTAACGCCACACTTAAAATAGCAGACATGCCTGAAGCCGTAGCAACTGCCCGCTCCGCTTTTTCTAAGGCTGCTAACCTTTGTTCAAAAGCGCGAACCGTAGGATTGGTAAAACGGGAATAAACATTCCCAGGCTCAGCGCCAGAAAATCTCTGTGCCGCTTGCTCAGCAGAATCAAACACAAAACTCGAAGTCGCAAAAATAGGCTCACTGTGAGAGTTTTCGTCGGTACGTAATTGACCCGATCGAATCGCTAAGGTTTCTAGGGCAAATTCATGGTCTAACCGATCGTCGCTCACAAGAGACTCCTTTTATTGGGTGTTGAGATTGAAAATTCTCCTACTTTTGGAGAGGAATTGATATATCAAAGTACATGACAAATTCCCCTCCCGTGGAGGGGAATTATGGTACTAGGCACATTTGAAATGTTTACACATTGAACCACAGCCGGTATAGACAAAAAATCCCACTCGCGTAGAATGGGAAGCTTGCGGCTTTATCGCATCCATTTATATTTTTAAACACCTAAAACAGCTGGATATTTTAATAAAAAACTGACCAGCTTATTCATTTAATTCAGGTGGGTTTATGTCAACTCATGTTGCCCTACAAAGAACAGATAGTCAGCGCACGCTATATCTCGAACCTGACTTTACTAGTCAGCAGCTGCTTCTCCATCAGGCTCAGCCAATTAACCCACCATACCACCCGGTAAACCCACATCAAAATCCAATGGGCAGTCCGCCTTACGCCCATCAAAGCTATTTAGCGCAAACTTACCCTGCGCATACACCATTACCTGCACTAACACCAACACAACAAACCGTTCTTGCCCGTCAGCAAGCACAAATTAGCGCACCACAACATGGTTTGAACAATCCAATAAAAGTGCAGCAACCCACCTATACCGGTCTTAGCGCTGTTTATCACGGCATTCGCGACAGAATTTTCACGCCACCAGCCCCAACAAAAACGGCTTATGAGACATCTGCCACTCTCACAACAAATTTACACAATGTCTCTCAATCAACAACCAATCAAGAGATTCCACTGATCGTTCAATCTATTCAAATAGCTCAAGCCCGTGCAGATCATTTGGTCGATACTTTAAATACTCAATTTACTTCCCTCAGCGCGGATGACAAGACAAAAATTCTGGAAGATATTGCTATCTTGCAAACACACTTAAAACCATTGCGGGAAAAACTAGCGCAGTTATCGCCTGAAATAGCCGCTAACTTGTTAGCGGACAGCATGATGAGAAATCCTAACACCGGCAATGCAACCGCCCACGAACGGGTACATGTTTCTAATCACGATAATGGCGCCGTGACGCGACAAATGCTGTTAATTTTGCTCAGCGAGCTGATTGAGCTGTATCGAAATCAAGGAATTGACGCGGTCAACCAACAGTTGGCGAAAACCGGACTCAGCACACAACACCAGGATTTCTTACTTCAGGCTTTATCCACGCCAGAGTTCGGTTTTAATCTCCAACACGGCATTTTCAATGACCCAAACATAGAGCAACAATTACTACCCACCCTTAGCCAACGACTCACACAAGAACTCAATCAACAACAGCAAACCGCTGGGAAACCACCACAACCGCCCACTGGCGATGATATTCCTCAACTATTGGGCTTACTCGGTGTTAATACCCGAATTGGCGTCATTACACCGGCGCCTATTGGCACCAAACCATTTGCAGACATGTTGGAAAATACCGAAAAACTCATCATGCTGCAGAACAAGGATCCACAGCATTTAACAGGATACGATCAGCAGCAAATTCAGCAGCTACAAGCATCGCCAAATTTCATGAATGTTGCTCAACCTAATTTTAAATCAACAGCGCAGCATGCCACTCAACAGGGGCCAACAAGTACATGCCTATTGCGTCACGTCTATGGCGAAAACGCTGCCCATCGATATGATAAATCGGCCGATGTGATGGAGTTATGGCTGCCAAAATTACCCAATGGCGGCGGTGTTGAAGTAAATTCGTTAGCGCCTTCGGATAAAGCACAACTGAAATTAGATGCGAAACAATCACGGAATATGCGGGCGTTGTATACTGATTTGCATTCAGCGCAGAGCTATCAAAATGCAGCAACTCAAGCAATCCGACAAGCTCAGGCAGGTTTAGCTCCACAACAACAAGGCCAACCACCAGTAGCGCCTACAGCGCAACAGCTACAACAGATTGATCAGAATCTACAATCGGCACAGCAAGCGCTCAAGCATGCTAATACAGCAAAACAAACAATGCTTACTCAACAACCTAATTTAGATCTCACACAAGCTGAACAACGATACCAGCAATTAACAACATATCAGCAGCGACTTACTCAGGCCTACCAACAATTGATGGCTAATCCTGTGGTACTCACACAATCATTGGCAAGTATTGATACGACTCTTCAAAGTTTGAACACAACGCTAAGCCGAATAGCTTTTACAGAAAGCAATTTAGGCTGGATTAATCAACAGCTAACAGCCATCCAAGCTGAGTTAACTTCAGTAGGCGCCACACTTCAGCAACATCCAGCACCAGCAGCAAATGCTCCTGATCCACTTGCTCAACAACGCGGTCAACATCAACAATTATCGGGACAGTATCAAACCTTAAACACGACTCATCAGCAGTTTATGACAGCGTATAACTCTGCTGAAGCGCAATGGAAGTCTGGCGATTACCAAGGCGCCAAAACAACCTTACAGCCTTTCTTACCACCACAACAATCACAAGCACCTCTCACTTACTATCAAGAATATGCGCAGTTTTTAGTACAGCAATGTGATCAGAAAATAGCGCAGCAGCAACCTACTTTGGTGAGGCAGCCGACAGTGCTGCAACAGCCGCAGCCACAGCTAACCCAACCTTTTACGCCGCCAAAGATCTCAACATTATTAGAAAATGCACAATATTTCGTGGCCAAAGCACAACAGATATTGATAAGCGCCGCCACTACGTTCCAAACTGACCAATTGGTTAGCGTGGATTCTTCGTTAAAACTAGCCCAAGATACTCTGACAAAAATACAACCCGCCACGCCACAATCACGGCACCTACAACAGCAGATCACTGAGCAGTTGACGGATAACAACACGTTATTGCAACAAGATCATGAAATAAAAGCGGCGGCAGCGCAATTGCCACACAATCCAACAATAGCTAAACAGATAGCAGATCGAGTGGAAGCTCATCTGGAATTAAATCAGATGGTACACTTTTCATCTTATCCATATCATCAAAGTTATGCAGCGCATTTAATCCAGCAAGCTAAAGCAATTGCTCAAACTGCTAGTAGTGCCCGTCCGTTGAGTCAAGGCAACCCATTTGTACAACACCAGTTGGCAGAGGATGAGGATGCTGTTGCTCATGTACCCGACGGGATATTGGACTACTCAGCTCTTTTTGGATTAAACGAATCTAGCACTGACGGCAATGTAGCAACATTTGGTCATGGCGAAGCCTAGAGCATGAACTTAGAAATCATTAAAAAAGGCGCACAAGGCGCCCTTTTTAATGCTCAAATCCGCTATGGAAATTACGCGTCGTAATCAAAATCCATATCTTCTTCGTCATCCATGCCTGGGTTCATACCACCATTGCCATTGCTGGAAATCGCTTTGGGATTTCTGGACGGCACTACGGTGGAAATAGCGTGTTTATAAACCATTTGATTAACGGTATTACGCAGTAACACCACATATTGATCAAAAGACTCTATCTGCCCTTGCAACTTAATTCCATTGACCAAAAAGATAGAGACTGGAATACGTTCTTTGCGCAAAGCGTTCAGAAAAGGATCTTGTAATGAGTGCCCTTTTATCATGGCTTCATCTCCCATTTTTTTATCCCCCTTAAGAGGTGTACAAATTTTTAATACGTTCGTCGGCATACGAGCGTTTGAACAATGACTGTAAACAATTGAACCACTCAGTGAGGGCTGCGGGATTCAACTTCCAGCCATTGGGCTAAGTTTTTTACGGTGTTTTGAAGATCTGCCTGCGACTCTGTCGGCACCCATTGCAATGCCGGCCATTTGCGCAACCAAGTCAATTGCCGCTTGGCCAATTGTCGTGTTACTGCAATCCCCTTTTCAATCATGGTGGGGTAATCATATTCGCCCTCGAGATAAGCCCAGATTTGTCGATACCCCACTGCTCTCACAGCAGGTAAATTCACACTGAGATCCGCTCGACGATGTAAGGCTTCTACTTCTGCCACCCATCCGTTGGCTAACATCTGCTGATATCTTTGTTCGATACGCTGATGTAAGACCGACCGATCAGACGGCGCTACCGCAAAAGACGCGACATTATACGGAAATTGTTGACAAGATGCTTGATGCATCGACGTATTTTGCGGTTTTTTTTGTTCTTTCCACCAAATAGATAAGGGTTTTCCGGTAATTTGATAAACTTCCAAAGCACGCTGAACACGTTGCGCATCGTTGGGATGCAAACGAGCAGCAGATTCTGGATCCACTTGTTTTAATAATTCATGCACATGTGCCCAACCCGATTGCGCGGCAATAGCTTCAATGGATTTTCGAATCCCCACATCTGCACTGGGTAATTCTGCTAAACCCTCCATCAGCGCTTTGAAATACAATAGTGTACCGCCAACTAACAAGGGAATGCGACCGACGCGATGAATATCGGCAATTTCTACCAAAACATCTTGTTGAAATTCATGGACAGAATAAGGCTGACTGGGATCTCGAATATCAATTAAACGATGAGGCGCTATTTTTTGCTCTGCTGCGCTGGGTTTTGCCGCACCAATATTTAAGCCACGATATACTTGGGTAGCATCCACACTGATAATATCAAGAGGTAATTGTTGACACCACTCGAGTGCCAACGCAGTTTTACCTCCCGCAGTAGGTCCCATTAAAAAAATTACCGGTAACGTCATGAGAAAAAACTAACGCCCCCGTAAAAAGAGCGCATCTAAAGCTTTTAAAGATTGCACCTGCCAAGTAGGTCGACCGTGATTGCATTGACCACTGCGCTCGGTTTGCTCCATTTGTCGCAATAACGCATTCATTTCATCTAACGTTAACCGTCGATGGGCGCGCACGCTGGTGTGACAAGCCAGAGTGCCTAACAAATCATTGATGCGTTGATCGATACGATCACTTTGACCATATTCTTGTAGATCCGATAAGACATCACGAATTAATACCGCGATATTGGCTTCCCGCAGCAACGCTGGTACTTGACGAATCACAATGGATTCTGGCCCTGATAATTCCACCACAAAACCTAACCGCGCAAATAAATCGGCGTGTTGTTCTGCTAACGCCGCTGCTGCAGTGCTGACACTCAATCCCACAGGAATCAGCAATGGCTGCGAGACTAATTTTTGTTGTTGCCAAGCAGTTTTTAAATTTTCATAGACAATGCGTTCATGCGCTGCATGCATATCTACAATCACTAAACCTTCTTGGTTTTGCGCCAAAATATAAATGCCATGTAATTGACCAATAGCATACCCCAAGGGTGGCATAACAGATTCCGTCTCCGGACGCTTTTCAACATCCACGACCTCAGTAGATGAAGGCCGCAAAAATTCACCATAACGAGACAGGCTTTCTTTAATGGCCGATGGCATAGCAACGGTCGGTAACGGCATTTGATAACCATGGGTTTTAATTTTGGTCGGCGCCCATGCTGAAATTGTGTTATCAGTCATCGCCTCTTCAGAAACGGGAGCGGATAATTCGGCTGTACCTGGACGCACTTCCGCTAAAGCACGATGCAAACTGGAAAATAAAAAATCATGAATTTGTCGTTGCTCACGAAATCGCACTTCATATTTCGTGGGATGCACATTTACATCTACGCCTTTAGGATCCAATTCTAAAAATAAAACATAGGCGGGATGACGGCCATGATATAACACATCATCATAAGCGCGACGTACGGCATGGCTAATTAATTTATCTCGAACAATGCGTCCGTTGACATAAAAATATTGCAAATCCGTTTGACTGCGACTGAAGGTTGGTAAACCCACCCAACCCCATAATTTAAATTCCGCATTATCTATTTCAATATAATGAGATTGGGCAACAAATTCTGCACCGCAGACTTGTGCTAACCGCCGCTCTTGATGCAAACGATCCAGCGCAGGTTTGAGCTGCAATAACACACGATCTTGATGCTTTAAACTAAAACCCACCGCAAAATGACTCAATACCATTCGATGAACCAATTGCTCAATATGGGTGAGTTCTGTTTTTTCACTGCGTAAAAATTTACGTCGCGCCGGGGTATTAAAAAATAAATCGCGAATTTCTACCGTTGTGCCTTGCGGATGGGCTTGCGGCTCAATCACTGGCGCTAATAAATTTCCTTCCAAGCGTACTGACCAACCAGCACCGGAAATATTATCGCTTGAAGTTAACGTCAGACGGGCAACGGAACTGATGCTCGCTAAAGCTTCGCCACGAAAACCTAAACTGGCAATCCCTTCTAAATCTGCTAACTCAATAATTTTACTGGTTGCATGACGACACAAGGCTAAGGTTAAATCTTCTCGCGCAATACCGCAGCCATTGTCACGGACTCGAATCCACTGCACACCACCCTGCTCTACTTCTATATCAATTTGTTGTGCTTGTGCATCCAAAGCATTTTCTAACAACTCCTTGATCACCGACGCAGGTCGCTCAACCACTTCACCCGCAGCAATTTGGTTGGCTAATTGCACATCTAATTGATGAATGCGAGGCATGAAATCACTCCACAAAATACAATGAATTTAATTCCCCCTACCCCCTTTAAAAAAAGAGGGGGCATTCATTTCATTGTTCCACCTTCTAAAGGGATGTTGATTTTATTTCGCACTCTTCAGATGAAGAGGGCGCTAGGGGTGTTTGATGAAATTCGCCTATTGAACTGCGACAGGCAATCATTTGATTATAAGGAAGATACGGTATCAGGAATACTAATCAATTGACCAATGCGCACATCATCTGAATCTAACTCATTGGCTAATTTAATATCTTGCGGACTCACATTATATTTCTGCGCAATACTCGATAAAGTTTCACCTCGACTAATACGATGTTTCTTCACATTAGCACTCGCCAATAATTTTTGTGATTGATTTAACTTGGCTGCTAAATAAGTGCCTGGCGGTGGTTGGTTTTCAAAATATCGTTTAATTCCTGCTTTAATTGCAGAGGCTAACTGAGCTTGATAGACTTCGTCGTTTAATCGTTTGGATTCCTCATCATTAGACACAAATCCCGTTTCCACCAACATAGATGGCATGTGTAGTGATTTCAATACTACAAAACCCGCTTGTTCAATACCGCTTTTATGCAAAGACGTGACTTTACTTAATTCACCTAAAACAGAATGCCCCGCTTCTAAACTGTGCTCTAAACTGCCTTCCATCGCTAAATCTGCCAGCACATTACGCAAGGTATCATCCTTATTTTTGCGCAAGGAAATATTGCCAATTAAATCAGCGCTATTTTCTGAATCCGCTAAGTAACGCGCTAACGTACTGGTCGCACCGCGACGAGACAAAATATAAACCGAAGCACCTCTCGCTTGATGATTTTCCCAAGAATCTGCGTGCACTGAAATAAATAAATCTGCGTTGTATTGTTCTTTAGCAATCCGACTTCGATTAGCCAATTCAATAAAATAATCACCATCACGGGTCAATGCGGGTTTAAATCCCGGCTCCTTATCGAAAGCACGATATAATTGACGAGCAATGGCTAACACCACATCTTTTTCTCGAATCCCCGTTGATCCAATGGCACCAGGATCTTCACCGCCATGCCCTGCATCAATAGCAATGACAATATCTCGAAGATTTTTATTAGCTTGCGTTAATGCCGGTGTTGCATAGGGTTTTGTTTTTTTAGTTGAGCTGGCTACGTCTGGTTTATTGCTGTCGTTATTATTCTTAGCGCTATCATTTTTTGCGTTGTCTGACGGATTAGGATCATTCTTCACTGCATCTATTTTGCTCGCCATGAACGCATCCAGTGGATCAGCCTGAATCGCCGCAGAGGAAGATTGAGGAGGTATTAAATCCACGACCAAACGATGTCCATACTGCCCTTCAGGCGCTAACATAAACGCGCTGAACTTCACCAATTGAGTGGTTTCTAACACGATACGCAAACTTTTTTGACGATCGGCAATACGAATAGATTTGATGGGCGCTTCGGTTAATTGATTTTTGGTTAAATCGGAAATTGCTTTGGCGTCCTCTAAATCAATGACAATTCGATCGGGATGCTGAAGTGCAAAAACTTTATATGGAAGCACACGACTCAAATCCAATACCAAACGAGTATCATCGGAAGACTGCCACACTCTTAAATCACGGACTTCTGCAGCAACCGCTGTAACGACCCCACTGCAGCACAACAGCGCACATAAAGTTAACCGAAGCCAACGATTCACAGTTTTCATAATCACTCACCGTCCTTCCCAATACTATCCATCACAAATTCTGCCTGATTTTCCGTGATAAGGTATGCCTTTTCACGGAACGCCATGCTTATTAAGCGCAGGTCTCACACTGTGCAACAATCCCAGTTTTTTTTCACGTATATTTTCATATCTTGTAACAAATACAGATCCTTATTTGTTTTTCAGCTGTAATAGGACTCTTTCCCCCACCATACTTGCGGCTGTGAGCGTCACTGTTCTCGCCGTAGGTTTTTCAGTGACGGATCGCAAAATCAGCGCTAAGTCCGCGGCTGGTAAGGCTCCTAAACCCCGACTCGGCCACTCCACCAGGCAACAGCAACCCATACCACAATAATCACGAAAACCTAAATCTTCTAATTCTTCCGAGGTATTTAGACGATATAGGTCAAAATGACAAATATTGCCAATCGGCAATCCATAAACTTCGACTAAACCGTAGGTGGGACTTTTCACCACACCTTTATAACCAAAGGCTCGCAATAACTGCCGGGTCAAAAAAGTTTTACCCACGCCCAGCTCACCCGATAAATACACCATTAAACCTTGCGCAACAAAAGGTGTGATGGCTTGAGCGAATTGCACAGCAAAGTCAGTTGTTGCTGCTTCGGAAGAAAGTTGTCGTTCTAACACTTGGGATGTTTGCATCATTTTTCTCAATCGACTCAGTCAGGCAAGGAGATAGTTTAACTGGCAAACTTCAATTCTTTCATCATTATTTTATTTAAATGGTACATCGAAGCGGTCGTTTTATGAGGCTTTACAAACCCATCACAAATAAGAACAATTATCATTTACATAGTGTTCAATCTATCTTATAATCGCGCCCACATTCGTATCCGCCGGGAGATTTTTATGCGTATCACCAAGTTATTATTCTACAGCCTAGTGCTTTTTGCTGGTTATCACACGATTGCCTACGCTGAAACACCCAGTGAATTTATCCTGATGATTAAAAATCACCAATTTTCTCCCAATACTTTTACGGTCCCTGCCAATAAAAAAATCAAGCTCATTGTCAATAATCAGGATGATACGGCAGAAGAATTTGAAAGTTATTCTTTGAATCGTGAAAAAGTGATTCCAGCCAAAACTCAAGCCAAAATTTTTATTGGCCCACTGAAACCAGGAAAATATGATTTTTTTGGTGAATTTCATAAAGACACCGCCACTGGGAAAATTACCGCTCAATAATAGATTGGAGTCTTTATGTTAGGTTCTGCCCTTATTGTTTTTCGTGAAGTGTTAGAAGCAGCGCTGGTCATCACTTTAGTTTTAGCGGCAACTCGTCATGTCGCCACACGCAGTCGCTGGATTGCTGCGGGTATTATGGCCGGTGTGTTTGGCGCTTTACTGGTCGCTTTCAGCGCAGAAACCATTGCCAACGCGTTAGATGGCATTGGCCAAGAAATCATGAACGCTTGCGTCCTATTTACAGCAGTTGTTATGTTGATTTGGCATAACGTCTGGATGGCACAACATGGACGAGAATTATCTCAACGATTAAAACAAGTTGGCAAACAAGTCGAAGCAGGGCATGAACCTTTGTATACCCTAACCATTGCCGTCGGCTTAGCGGTATTACGAGAAGGCTCAGAAGTTGTGTTATTTCTCCATGGCATCGCTGCCAGCGGTGCTTCCATTTATAGTTTGTGGGCAGGTGGATTCTTGGGATTAACGCTAGGAGTTTTCGTCGGCGTCTTACTCTATATCGGTTTGTTGCGCATTCCGGTTCAACACTTTTTTAAAGTCACTGCCTGGATGATTTTATTATTAGCTGCCGGTATGTCTGCCAATGCAGTAGGATTTTTAGATCAAGCAGGTTTGGTAACACATTTGACGTCGGTGATTTGGGATACCTCCTCTTGGCTACCAGAACATAACAACCTCTTTGGCGAGATGCTGCATGTGTTCATTGGTTATCAAGCAAGCCCCATCGGGATGCAATTAGTTGCCTATATGATCACTATTAGCATGACCCTTGCGCTCACGCGCTGGGTAACGAAAAAAACTTAATCCATTTTTTTATTGTCATTTTTTTATTACCAACTTTGATTCACTATTTTTGAGAGGTTTCTCCTTATGAAAATCCCAACACACCTATTTGTTCTTAGTATCAGTTTATTAGCAAGCAGTACTGTATTTGCTGCTAAAGTTTATTCGCCTCACGTTGAAGCCGGTGAAACAGAATTCGAAGTACGCACTGAAATAACCGATCACACAGATAACAGCGACAATAAAACTCAAACTAAATTAGAAATTGGCCGAGCGATTACCCCTCATTGGTTAACAGAATGGGTTGCTGAATTTGAACGTGAAGAAGGCAACACTCGAGCATCCGCAATAGAGTTGGAAAATATTTTCCAACTCTCTGAACCAGGTGAATATTCAGTAGATTTTGGTCTATTACTTGAAGTGGAAAAAGCACTGATTTCAGGTGAACCTAACGAAATTGTCGCTGGATTATTATTAGAAAAAGATTGGGGAAACTTAACTGCAACGGCCAATATTAATGTTGAAAAACAATTTGGCGATAACCACGAAGCAGAAATTGAAAAAATAGTGAATGCTCGATTGCTGTGGCGCTACCAACCCACACTACAACCCGCATTAGAAACTTTTCTAGCAGAAGAGGAAAAACAAGCAGGCCCAATGATCTATGGTGTGCTAGAGTTAGCCCATCATCACAAATTAAAATACGATGCTGGTATCTTATTAGGTTTAAATAACGATTCGCCAGATCGTGTATGGCGTATTAATTTTGAATACGAATTCTGAGTCTATTGATTTCTCAAACATCAAAACCCAACTAAACAATTGGGCACAAACATTAGGTTTTCAAAGATGCGGTGTTGCCTCTGTTCATGTGGGGCAACATGCACAACACCTTCAAAATTGGCTCGCTCAACATTTTCACGCTGACATGACCTACATGGAACGTCACGCAGATCTGCGATGCGATCCAACGGCACTGCTGCCTGGCACCCTTCGCATTATTATGGTTCGCATGAATTATTGGCCTAATGCAAGCGATGCATGGCAACAACTCAACACACCCAATCAAGCGTATATTGCCCGTTATGCGTTAGGTCGCGATTATCATAAATTAATGCGCAAACGATTAACCCAATTAGCCAAACAATTAGAAAATCATATTGGCTCCTTTGGTTATCGTGCTTTCGTTGACAGTGCGCCCGTATTAGAGAAAGCGTTAGCTGAACAAGCAGGTTTGGGTTGGATAGGTAAACATACTTTATTAATCGATCGCCAACAGGGTTCATATTTTTTTCTTGGCGCATTATTTACTGATTTACCTTTACCGCTGGATGACAGCACAACATCCCATTGTGGTAGCTGCTCTGCTTGCTTAGATATTTGCCCAACCAAAGCCATCGTTGCACCCTATCAATTAGATGCCAGAAAATGTATTGCTTATCTCACAATTGAAAATAAAGGACCCATTCCAGAAGCATTTCGCACGGCAATAGGTAATCGTATTTTTGGTTGCGATGACT
>JAHFSE010000040.1 GCA_023265895.1 Gammaproteobacteria bacterium | reverse complement strand
ATCGGCGCAATTTTCTTTAAACGGCAAAGCCTATTTAGACAAGCATGAATTGGATCAATTATTAAGTATGACGGTGCCGGTGAGTCGTAATTTAGTGATTCCTGCTGCGGTAGCCGCCAGTGGAGGATTACCCATTGCAGCTACTATTTATGTCATTGATAAGGCATTGGGCGATCGACTCGATAAACTGACCACTTTGCATTTTAAATTAGAAGGCGATTGGGATAAACCTAAAGTGACTCAGCATTTTTTTAAAGCTAATTCGATAGAGAAATAATTATAATGCGTATTGCTGCATTACAAATGATCAGTAGTGATGTGTTAGCAGATAATTTAATGCAAGCAGCACAACTCATTGCAGTAGCGGCAACAGCAGGTGCAAATTTTGTCGTATTACCTGAAAATTTTGCATTATTTTCTGCTGCCCATTATCGTGAATTAGCTGAACAAGAAGATCAACAAAAAAATATTCAACGGTTTTTAGCACAACAATGTCGTCAATGGTGTATTTGGATTTGTGCAGGGACTTTACCTTTATATAAAACAATGGACGATCAAATAATTCCCAATTATAAAGTGCGATCTGCCTGTTTATTATTAGATGATGAAGGCAATCTTGTTGGACGTTACGACAAGATGCATTTATTTGATGTACAAGTGGCCGATCGTCAAGGGCAATATTGTGAGTCAGCAACAATTGCGCCCGGTGAACAGCCGGTGTTAGTTGACTCGCCATTGGGAAAAATAGGCTTATCTATTTGTTATGATTTGCGTTTTCCTGAGTTATATCGTTTCCTTTCAAGTCAAGGCGCGGAAATTTTATTAGTGCCCAGTGCTTTTACTCAAGTGACTGGGCAAGCTCACTGGGAAATATTATTGCGTGCTCGAGCGATTGAAAATCAATGTTATGTGATAGGTTGTAATCAGGGTGGTATGCATTCTTCTGGGCGAGAAACCTTTGGCCATTCGATGATTATTAATCCTTGGGGGGAAATATTGGCACAGATGGAAAAAGGCGTCGGTTGGATTATGGCGGAGATTGATTTACAAAAGTTACAGGAGCTTCGCCAAGCGATGCCAGTACTTAATCATCGAAAATTTTAAACAAGTCTTTAGTTGCGTTATTTTGTGATGCTTCACAGCTCTATTTTGATATATCCAATAACACCTTTTAAAAGAGGGGGTTGGTTAGGGGGCGTTAAATGCATTCACTTTACATCTTGGGTTGTTATAGCGCTTGGGAATAAATTTTTACTTCTGTGAGCGACCTTGTTGCTCAAGCTGTTGGATACGTCGATTCAGTTCCATCATTTGCGCATCTTTTTGTTGCAGTTGTTGGTTGGTTTGAATGACTTGAGTCTGCTTCTGTTGCAGTTGTTGTTTGGCATTAGAGACCTGAGTTTTAGTGTGTTCAATTTGATTTTCAACCGTTTTAATTTTTTGTTCGGTGGATAGTGTTGTCGGTGTTGATTTTCCCAGGGTGGCAGAAAATCCCGTGTTGTTGAAAAATAACAGCGCAATGAACAGCGGCAATGATTTTTTATTCATTGGATAGATTCCTTCAATTAACGAGGTTTATTTAATAACGCTAAAAATTCCATTCGCGTTTGAGGATTTTTACGAAATTGCCCTAACATCACTGAAGTGCTCATTTGCGATCCTTGTTTTTCAACGCCTCGCATCATCATGCACATGTGCTGTGCTTCAATCACTACGGCAACACCAGCCGCTTGAGTAACTTCAGCGATGGCTTCAGCAATGTCTCGTGTGAGTTTTTCTTGAATTTGTAGTCGGCGGGCATACATGTCTACGATGCGAGCAATTTTCGATAAACCTAAGACTTTGCCCTTGGGTAAGTAAGCCACATGGCACTTACCAATAAAGGGCAGCAAGTGATGCTCGCACAATGAGTAGAGCTCAATATCGCGTACCATAACCATTTCATCAGTATCGGATTCAAATATTGCTTCGTTGACTAGGCTATTTAGATTTTGTTGGTAGCCTTGGGTTAAATATTGAAAGGCTTTCCAGGCGCGTTGAGGGGTTTTTTGTAACCCTTCTCGTTGTGGATTTTCGCCGATCGCTGCGATCAGTTGAGTAAATAGAGATTCCATAGAGACTGCTTAAAAAGAATTGAAAGAGGCCAGATTCTGCCCACTTGCTGAAGAGGCTGCAACTGTTTTTAGTTTGCAAGACTGAGTGAACCTGAGTAAGGTGCCCGGCACCTTTTTAAATCATTGGTGAATGAGGTGAATGATGCAAGATCCTAATATTTTAAATGAATTAGTGACGGTGCGAGATTGGATTCGTTGGGCTGTCAGTTGTTTTAATGAGCATGAAGTGCATTTTGGCCAGGGGACAGATAATCCCTGGGATGAGGCCTTTGCGCTGGTATTACAAGCCATTCATTTATCACCCATCACTGATCATAATATTTTAGATACGAGATTGACCTTAGCGGAGCGAAAAAAAATTCAGCGATGGTTGATTGAACGCGTCGAGCAACGTCGACCGTTAGCATACATTGCTGGCCAAGCTTGGTTGGCAGGGCAAAAATTTTACGTGAATGAACAAGTATTGATTCCTCGCTCGCCCATTGTGGAATGGTTAGCCAGTTATGGTGAACCTTGGTTAGTGCCTGATCGCGTTGAGCGTATTCTCGATTTATGTACCGGAAGCGGCTCATTAGGAATTTTAGCTGCACAGGCCTTTCCGCAAGCGAATGTTGATGCCATAGATATTTCCGTGGAAGCCTTAGCTGTTGCGCAAAAAAATGTGCTCTGTCACGGCTTAGATGAGCAAGTGCAGTTAATCCAATCAGATGTATTTTCTGCATTAACTGGGTGTCGTTATGATTTAATTATTTCGAATCCTCCCTATATCGATGCAGAAGAAATGGCGAGTTTGCCAGCAGAATTTAAAGCAGAACCCACTTTAGCCTTAGCCGCAGGCATTACCGGATTAGATATTGTTGCAAAAATTTTACAACAAGCCGCAGATTATCTGACTGACCAAGGTGTGTTGGTGGTGGAAGTGGGTAATACTCAAGAGACAGTAGAATCTGCTTATCCTCATTGGCCATTTACTTGGTTGGAGTTTGAACAAGGTGGGCATGGGGTATTTTTATTAACGGCAGAACAATGTCGAGCAAGTTTAAATAGGTAGAAATAACATGGCTGGTAATAGTTTTGGTGACCTATTTCGAGTAACCACTTTTGGAGAAAGTCATGGCCCTGCATTGGGCTGTATTGTCGATGGTTGTCCTCCCGGTTTACGGTTATGTGAAGCAGATATTCAAAAAGAGTTAGATCGTCGTAAGCCCGGTACTTCTCGCTATACCACTCAACGTCGAGAGCTGGATCAAGTGCAGATTTTATCCGGCGTATTTGAAGGTCAAACCACGGGCGCACCCATTGGTTTACTGATTCATAATCAAGATCAAAAATCGAAAGACTACCAAGAGATTAAAGATACTTTTCGGCCAGGCCATGCGGATTATACCTACCAGCAAAAATACGGTATTCGTGATTATCGTGGGGGTGGACGTGCTTCCGCTAGGGAAACAGCCATGCGTGTCGCTGCCGGTGCCATTGCTAAAAAATATCTACAAGAGCGTGGTGTATTGATTCGTGGTTATGTTGAACAAATAGGCCCGATTAAAATTACTCAGGTAGATTGGGCACAAGTGAATCAAAATCCATTTTTTTGCCCCGACATCAATGTCATACCGGATATGGCGGCCTTAATTGAATCCTTACGTCGCGAAGGCTCTTCCATTGGCGCACAGGTTTTTGTTTGTGCAGAAGGGCTGCCGCCGGGTTTGGGTGAGCCGGTATTTGATCGTTTAGATGCCGATGTGGCAAAAGCACTCATGAGTATTAATGCGGTCAAAGCGGTAGAAATTGGTGATGGTTTTGCAGTAGTTAATCAGCGTGGCGAAGCCCACCGTGATGAAATGACCTTAGAAGGTTTTTTAAGTAATCACTCGGGTGGTGTATTAGGCGGTATTAGTAGTGGTCAAACTTTTATTGCTCGCATGGCATTAAAACACACGTCTAGTATTCGCATTCCTGGCCAAACCATCGATGTGCAAGGTAACCCTCACCGCGTGGTCACAGAAGGACGTCATGACCCTTGTGTCGGCATTCGTGCAACGCCCATTGCTGAGGCCATGTTAGCTTTAGTTATTATGGATCATTGGTTGCGACAACGGGCACAAAATGCAGATGTGATACCCGTAACACCGATTCTTCCTGCGTCTGCTTCATCTGATTGTTAGTTTTTATGCGGTATATTTACTGGCGATTATCGGGTTTTTATTGGTTTTATTTTGGTTTAGTGGGTTATTTTATTCCCTTTTGGGGTTTATACCTTCAGCATCGCGGCTTCAGTGTTTTGGCCATTAGCCAATTAATGGCAATGTCTGCGGCAACAAAATTAATTGCGCCTAATTTATGGGGCTATTTAGCAGACCGTTTTTCCCTAAGGATTCAAATTATTCGTTTGGGTGCCCTAGGCGCTTTTATGAGCTTATTATGTGGATTATTGCCGTTATCTTTTATCGGCATGTTTTTCATGATGATGGGTTTAAGTTTTTTTTGGAATGCTATTTTACCGCAATTTGAAGTCATTACTTTGGGGCATTTGGCGGAGAAAACTCAAACTTATAGTCGAATTCGATTATGGGGTTCTTTGGGATTTATTGCATCCGTGTTGGGCGGTGGTATTTTCTTTCATTATCACAGTATTCAATATTTGCCGTATTTTATGTTGATCTGCCTATTGGGTATTTTTCTCAGTAGTTGCTGGGTCAATGAGCCGTCTAAAATTGCGCATGATTTGCAACATGACATCGGTGATTTTTGGCAGCAATTAAAACATCCTGCTTCGATATTATTTTTTATCGCTTGTTTTTTAATGCAGTTAGGTCATGGGCCTTATTACACATTATTTTCTATTTATGTTGAACGTTTGGGTTATGATCGAATTCAAATTGGTGGATTGTGGGCCATTGGCGTATTATCTGAAATTAGTTTATTTTTATTGATTCCTCGTTGGTTTCAACGCCATTCATTATCTTCAATGATGTTGGTATCTACCTCAGCTGCGGTGTTACGTTGGGCATTGTTGGCTTGGTTTGCAGATTATTTTATTGGATTATTGCTTGCGCAATTACTGCATGCAGCAACCTTTGGTTTATTTCATTTGGTCTGTTTGCATTGGGTGCATCGACATTTTTCTAGGCAACATCAAGGACAAGGGCAAGCGCTCTATAACAGTATCGGCTATGGTGCTGGGGGTGCATTAGGTGCGCTGTTTGCTGGCTTGTTGTGGAAATTTATTTCGCCAGCATCGGTTTTTGTGATGGCAAGTTTTGCGAGTCTATTGGCGTGTGTTGTTATTTGGTTTGGCTTGAGATATTCGGCAATAAAGCAGCCGGTTTAGCGGTCAAATAGTGAAATAAAGATACCAGCCATAAAGGGCCAATAATGAGGGCACCTACGATAAAGAATAAGATGACTTGTAGCATAAATAAAAAGGCCACTGCCGCTGCAAGTGCTATGTCCGCCCAACCGTGAAAGCCTAGCTCTGACATGACTTTGTTCTCCTGCCGTTTATTTTTGTTATCGGCTTATTTTGAACATATTTCATACAATAAGTATCAGACCCCAGCAGGCTTTGCAAGTGCTTTTTTGTTCTCTTTAGTGCGCTAAATTTAAAAAATAGGCGGTTTCTCTACGCCATTAGAAAGGAATAAATCAAAGCGAAAGACAAATTTTCCCGTTAACGAAAAATTACTTAACTGATAACCAATATTGGGCCCTTGGCCTGGGTATTGTTCAGGTTTATCAATGAGAGATTGATTATCTTGATAAAGCAATAACAAAGGTGAATTAAATTCTTTGGGTACCACAATTTGACTACTGATATCCAGTGGCGCGGGCAGATGCAATAAAATCCAGTTATTTTGTGGATTTAGTGATTGACCATTGATTGTTTTTTCCTGAGCATCCATTTTCCCATCGACCAGTAATGGGCGATTGGGGTTTGCAGAGGATAGCACTGTACTGCCATTTAAATTTTTACCATCTAACGACATAGTCACCAGTGGCTGTTGGATCATATTCGCCAGCAAGTTTGGAATGGTGACCGTCGCTTGATTGCGGATGGTAAGGTTTTCGATATTCCATAACATCTCAATATTGGCAACGGGTATTTTCAAGACAGAAATGGTGGCATTCATTAATAAATGAGTACGTAATGGACCTTCTTCTATTGCTAAAAGTGTCGGAAGAATATCTTGATTATCTGCATCCATTCTGGGTAGGGGGCCAATGAGATCTGCTGACAGTCTGAGTTTAAAAGTATCTAATAAATTATTACGTGCTTCTACTCCCAAGGGTTTATAAAAGAAACCATTCCAAATTAAGAAATTTTTAGGCTGAGTCTTTAATTTAAAGCAGGGTGTTTCGAGTATCCCGGTACGTTTATTATATTGGATGAGAGGTAATTTAATCGTGTTGTTGAGGGGATTGCTCCGAATCACATAAATGATGCCGTGTGCTTCTTTGGTATTAATACTGATTTTGCTGAGGTAAGGGGTGTTGTTAGTGGCAGGTAATGTTTCGCCAAGATCTTTGGTTTTAATCAATAATTTATCATAGGGATCCAGTCGATTAAGGCGAGCGGGTATTTGTGTGAACTTAGCAAAACTGATATCACCATTGCGCTCATGGTCTTCAAATTGATAAGGAATAGATTGTAGTTGTCCATTTCGGTAGCTGACGATTTGGAGCTGATCTGTATTTTCATTTAGAGCATTTGCTATTTGCTTGCCGGAAATTTCAATTAATTGATGATCGCGAAAAGCGCAGGAGGGCGTGTCGGTCGCATCGGCAATGACCACGGAAGATAGGTTCAAACACAACCAAAAAATTAAATAGGGTATTATTCTCGATATCATCATAGGCGCTCCGATTAGGCCGGCCTATTCTAGCGAATATTATCGCGATTTCTAGAATTATTCTGTTGAACTCAGTGGTCCACTTTCAGGCGCTAAAATATAATCGGTATCATTCGGAATTTGGCCGTGGGTATATTTATATAATCTTGAGGAGTTGTTGCAGTACTCGCCCCGCAAAATACCACCGATATAATGATCGTTAAGTAAGTGACCTTTTTTATTCAGCGTAAATAGCGCGCCTTCTGTGGTATCCAAATGTGCCAATACCCCAATGCGAGCAAAAAAATCGCCTTGATTGGCAAAATGTTCGACGTAGGGGACGGGGCGATCAAAAGACTCACTGAGTTCTGCATCAATTTGAAAACCATCCGCAACGCCGGCAATACAATACACTTCCAATTTATGAGCATAGGCGCGCATTTGGGGATCTTTTAAAATATTGCGCACGACGTAACTGTTAATAATCGTACCTTGAGAATGCCCAATTAAAATAACTTTTTCCTGCTCTAACAAAGCCTGCTTAATGACCTGGTAAGCAGGGCGAGAAAGATAACCGTCTTTGCGTAACGTTCGAGCGGTAAAAGAATGGACTAGATCCCAAGCCGCGCTATGGGTTGGATTGTGAATTAAATGAATCGGTCTATGAAATGCTTTGGCCAGTTCCTTGCCGTTTAATAACGCGACGGGTGGCGAGGCCGCAATGCCGTTAATAAAAAACCATTTAGAGCTTTGACTGTCTGCTGCCAGATGATTGGGATAACAAATTAAGGAACCATAACTGAATGAACTGCGTTCTGAGGGCCAAACCGCATGGCTAATGACTTGCAGAAAATCCTTAAAATGGCGGTAATTCTTAGGGTTTAATTCCGATCGAATACCGGGTTCATTATTAAAAGGTAAGCCAAGAAAAGGTAAAGCCAAGAGGTTATCTCGAATTAAAGTGATATCGCGCCAAATAGCACGGCGATTCTTAATCAATCGTTTGGTGACTGTGGTTACTTTTTTAATCATAAAGCGCTACTTCTGGATATGTTTCTTCAGTATAGAGCATTTATGCGGTTTGTAGTTGTTCCAACAGTGAACTGATGGCTTGAATGCGTGTTTCAATCGATTCTAGGCTCATCTGAAACTGCAAACGATCAGCACCATTAAAGCGAAAAATATGAGGTTGACTCTGAATAATTTTAACCAAGGTGAGCGGATGTACTTGGGTTTCTGCACTAAATTCAACTTGACCCCCCTTAGGGCCAGCTTCGATTTTTTTAATACCTAATCGAGTTGCTTTTAATTTTAATTGAGTAATTTTAAATAAATGCTTAACGGCTTCTGGGAGTGAACCAAAGCGATCAATCATTTCTGCTTGTAAATCAGTAAGCATGGATTCATTGCTAGCGTTAGCAATACGTTTGTAAAGCACCAATCTCAAGCTAACATCGCCACAATAGTCCTCTGGAATTAATGCAGGTAATTTTAAATTAATTTCTGGTCCTTGCTGGAAAGGTTGATCTAAATTAGGTGTTTTACCTTCTTTAATTGCTTGAACTGCACTTTCTAACATTTCCATATAGAGTGAAAAACCAATGGCATGTACGTGACCACTTTGTTCATCACCTAATAATTCTCCTGCACCACGAATTTCTAAATCATGATTGGCGAGGGTAAATCCAGCACCCAAATCTTCGGCTTGCGTAATCGCTTCCAACCGTTTGATTGCATCCGCTGTCATGGTTTTTGGCGGTGGTGTTAATAAATAAGCATAGGCTTGATGATGGGAACGACCGACACGACCGCGCAATTGATGCAGTTGCGCTAATCCTAATTTATCCGCACGATCCATAATAATGGTATTGGCTGTCGGCACATCGATACCGGTTTCAATAATGGTGGTACAAACCAATAAATTATGACGCTTATGATAAAAATCTGTCATCACTTGCTCTAATTCCCGTTCATGCATTTGTCCATGAGCAATGGCAACACGCGCCTCTGGCACCAGTTCTGTTAGTTCTTGCGCGGTTTTTTCAATGGTTTTGACTTCATTATGCAGATAATACACTTGACCACCGCGTAATAATTCTCGAGAAATTGCTTCTTTTAATACCACTGAATGATATTCGCGGACAAAGGTTTTAATGGATAAGCGTTTTGCCGGAGGCGTAGCAATAATCGAAATATCTCGCATGCCCGCCATAGCCATATTGAGCGTTCGTGGAATCGGCGTTGCTGTCAGGGTTAGCATATCAACATCCACTCGTAGCGCTTTTAATAGTTCTTTATGTTTGACGCCAAATCGATGCTCTTCATCAATAATCACTAAACCTAGGCGTTTAAATTTAACGCTGGCTTGCAATAATTTATGAGTGCCAATGACCAAGTCCACATGGCCAGATTCTAATTTATCTAACACTTGCTGTTGCTCTTTAGCGCTGCGAAAGCGAGATAAAACTTCTACTTGAATGGGCCAATCAGCAAAACGATCTTTAAAGGATTCATAATGCTGCTGAGCCAGCAAAGTGGTGGGTACTAAAATAGCAACTTGTTTATAATTTTGAATGGCGATAAAAGTCGCGCGCATCGCGACTTCTGTTTTGCCAAAACCCACATCACCACAGACCAATCGATCCATGGGTTGAGGTGATTTCATATCCTCTAATACCGCAGCAATGGCCGTTTGTTGATCTGGTGTTTCTTCAAAGGGAAACCCCGCACAAAATAATTCATAATCGGTAGGGTGTAGCTCATAACAAAACCCTTCACGAGCCGCACGTCGCGCATAAATATTCAATAATTCTGCCGCGGTATCATTAATTTTTTCAGCAGCTTTACGTCGCGCTTTTTGCCATTGATCGGTGCCTAACAGATGCAGTGGTGCGTGATCTTCTTCACCACCGGAATAACGACTGATTAAATGCAGAGAAGAAACCGGCACATAAAGTTTGGCTTGTTGAGCATATTCCAAACACAAAAATTCTAAGGTTTGACCATCAATCACCAAACATTGCAAGCCTTGATAACGGCCCACTCCGTGATCTATGTGAACCACGGGTTGGCCTATCTGTAATTCCGTTAAATTTTTAACGAGGGTGTCAGAAAAATCTTCAGCCGCTTTTTTTCGCCGACGTTGTTGCATGACCTGTTGACCGAATAGCTGGGATTCGGTAATGAGGTGAATGCCTTGCGCGGGTAATGCGAAGCCTGTTTCTAACGAACCAATGGTTAGGCCTAACCGCGCATCATCTGCTAGAAATGCCTGCCAATCATTGAATAATTTGGGTTGCACATCGATGCGTTGCAGCATCTCTAATAAAGTTTCTCGACGGCCAGCGGATTCTGCGCAAAATAAAATGCGCTGTTGATTCTGCTGTTGTAAATAATTTTTTAATCGATGCAGTGGTTGTTGTGCTTTGGCTTCGATTGCCAATTGCGGCGGTACTAAACAGTTAAGATTGTGATGATAAGGCTTAGTGATTTCAACGGCATCTTCGTGAAATCGTAAGCGAGGAAATTGTTTCATTAAACCAAAAAATTCATTTGTCTCTAGGAAAATTTTCTGCGGTGGTAAAATAGGGCGAGTAATATCGTGACGCCTATCTTCATAACGACGATCTACTTCAGTCATAAAGTGGGTCAAAATAGGGTGTGGATCGCCCCATTGTACAATTAAAGTATTTTTGGGTAAGTAAGCAAATAAATGACAAGTTTGTTCGAAAAATAAGGGCAAATAATATTCAATACCGGCTGAAAATAAACCTTCTTTGACATCTTCATATAAAGGACAGCGGCGATAGTCGACATCGAAAGTATCGCGAAATTGATTTTTAAATTGCAAAATCGCTTCGGCGGTAAAAGGAAACTCCTTTGCTGGTAATAATTCAATGGTGTCGACTTTTTCTAACGATCGCTGTGATTCAGGTTCAAATAATCGTAAAGTTTCAATCTCATCATCGAATAATTCAATACGATAGGGATGATCGCTACCCATAGGAAATAGATCAATAATAGATCCGCGAATGGCAAATTCACCTTGCTCATAGACCGTATTAACACATTGATAACCCGTTTCTACTAATTGCCGACGTAATTTGTCGAGCTGAATTTTTTGGCCAATTTTTAAGTTGAGGCTGTGACCTAAAATAAATTCTGGTGGCGCTAAGCGATGTAGGGCAGTGGAAATGGGCACAATCAGAATGGCTTTTTTACAATGGCCTAACTGATTCAGTGCGGTGATGCGTTGCGCAATAATATCTTGGTGTGGCGAAAAACTGTCATAGGGCAAAATTTCCCAATCTGGAAAAGATAATAATGCCACTTCATCTTGCGGGAGAAAAAAAGCAATTTCTTGTTCGAGTCGTTGTGCCTGCAAGGTGTGCGGTGTAAAAATTAAGGTGAGTCCGTGATGCTGCTGAGCAATTTCAGCCATAGCTAAAGCAATGCTGGCACCTTTGAAATTGCCCCAATCGTGACGCACTTGGTTGTTATTGGGCAAGTTCTGAGCAATCATAGAGGGCGTGATATTGGACATAATTTTTAATAAATTTCGCTAATTAAAGAGATATAAACGGCGCAGATTCTATCGGAAAAAATAGGCTTTTTCAGCTATGGATAAAATATCCTGAGAGAGAAAATAATAAAAAGTGCCTCATTTGTCGTTTTTTTATTTTTGTTTCATGTTAGAGTCGCTCGGTTTGTGAATAAAAATCAGCGAAATCATTTTTGGCTAATTGATCTAGCAGTGAAAATAAATCACGGACGAAAAAATAGCGGCCTAATAAATCGCAATAATCGATAATGTAGCAGCGTTAAATTTCAAAAAATAATTGAGGTGATTAATATGAGTGAGCGTCCATCTTTTCCCCCTCGTGGTTCTGTAGAAGATTTTTATGCGCCCGGTTCTGTTCCAGTCAGTGGTCAACGACCGCCTCAAGCTGGTTTTCCTTTAGTGCAGCCAGTACAGCCTAATGCGGGACAACCACTGTATCCACGAGGCTATAATCCTCATGGTTCTTTCCGTGGTGCACCTGCGACGCCATCATTTATGTCATCGGCACAACCAGAGCAGTATGCGCAACCTAGATTTCCTGTCCCTGCTTCTTCTCAATCTTGGAGTGCGCAGCCATCAACATTATCGGCATCCGGTGGGCAGCGATATCATCCATCCGCTTTTGCACAGGGAGCAGATGATGATTATATGTATGCATCCGCTTCAACTGCCGCTAGCGCTAGGAAAAAACCCTCATTTAATCCAGCCAAAAATCCTGGTGTGCCGATAGATCAATTGGCTCAAGCTTGGTGGGCGAATTTAGAGACATTGCCCCCTAAAGGTTTAAAAGAAGGGTCTATGCGCGCTCTACAAGAAGCTCAAGCTAGAGGTGAGGTAGTATCGCCACACGATGCTCAAAGAATTCAAAATGATTACCCTCGTATCCTGAATCGACAACAGGAAATGATTTCCTGTGAAATGGGAATAGGTTTGGATAATTGGCAGCGAAAGATGGCGCCTGTTTGGCAAAAAATTTGTGTGCTTGCTGCTTTTATGCAGAAATATCCGGCTGTGGATGTAGCGGAAGGTGTTAGCAACCCTCTTTATGATTCTCAGCTGCCGGCTCATTGTTCCCAATGGTGGAATTCTTTAGCCAGCAAGAGCTCTGATCAGCGAGATTTGCTGGGCCAACTATTTCCAACCCAACAACAAGAAATGATCGCTGCCGTTATTAAAGTACCTCGGACCGTTTGGGCTTGGTTAGGTAAAGTAGTAAATGGTCGAGAATTACAAAATCAACTGATTCAGGCTTGTTATCGTAATCATGTGAATCCACAAGATTCTTATCAAGTTGATGCAGAAGATATTTATTCCACTTATGCGACTACTCAGACTGCACTTTATGCGAGCAGAACAAAAGCAAATGACGATGATTATATGACGATTGGGCATCAGTTGTCTCACGATACCTATTTTACGCCAGCATCGCAGCAGCAGCGGTCGCATCAAAAACCGCCCAGTGAAGATGATGACGATACTTATGCAACTGTGGCAGATACTTTTAGTAAAGCAACAGTATCGCCACGGGCAGTGAAGGCTGGATCGGTTGGTGATGACTTATGCTCTAATCCTCAACGGTTTGCTGGAGATTGTTACCAGTTATTTACAGAGCTAAATCACTTTGTCTCGCTGTTATCTGAGCGAAAATCTGGATTGTTGACCTTGGGGCGCAAGCAACCCATCTCCGAGCGCAAGCAGAGCGTTATTCAGCAAATTAATGCAGTGTGTACCGAAATTCATAGAGGATTAGGCAGTAAAACTTTTGAAGCTTTTGTTAAAGAGGTAGCGCTTAATCCGACAGGTAATGGTCCACAATCATTAGTGCATTTTTTAAATGCCAAGCCTGAGTATCTTAAGCAGTTAGTCGATACCTTCAAGGAGGCTGTGGCCTTATTGCAGGAAAAGGGAAAAATTAACCCATTGGATTACACTCAATCTATGGAGCTGGTTAGCAAAATTGAGGCGGCATTACAACAGCATGTACCTCATCTTTATTCTGCATAATGATTGAGTTTGGCTTGCTTTTGAAATTCCCGCTTTGGCGGGAATTTTTTTGTCTGCTAGGTTGCTAGCTGATAAGATCCAGCTTGCTTGTTATTTAAAATTCCGCGGCATGGAGTGACTGAATGAAACCTATTATTGATTTTTATTTTGACGTGGTGAGCCCCTATACCTATATTGCCACTCAGCAATTACCGGCATTGGCAGAGCGCTGTGGAGCAGAGGTCCGTTGGCGTCCGGTGTTAGTGGGCGGTTTATTTAAGTTAATTGGCAATACAGCGCCTTTGACTTTGCCTGCGCGAGCAAAAAACAATTATAAAGATATGCAGCGTTTAATGGCTTATTACGGCATTGAATTCTATATGCCAAAAATTTTCCCTTTCAGTAGTTTGTTGGCGATGCGCTGTTTGTGTGCTCTGCCAGCAGAGCAAATAGCAAACAAAGCGGAGCAAATTTTTATTGCCGCTTGGTCAAAAAAACAAGATGTAACGCAAGCAGAAGTTTTATCGCAATTATTAGGTGCAGACATTGTGGCGCAGGCTGAACAAGAAACTATTAAGGAAAAACTCAAACACAATACCGCTGAATTAGCACAACGAGGTGGTTTTGGTGTGCCAACTTTTTTTGTTGGCGAAGAAATGTTTTTTGGTCAGGATAGATTATTTTTGTTGGAAGATTATTTAAAAAGATCAGCGTGACTTCCTGTGCGTTCAAAAATAATTTGTCCATCTTGTAGTTTATAAATGAGCAACCAGTCCGGCTCTATATGACACTCTCTACGATTGTGGTAATTGCCAATCAGAGCATGATCTTTATATCGCAGAGGTAAGCTTTCTCCTAAAATCAAGATTTCCATTACCTGTTTAAGCTGAGAGAAATTTTTATTGCGTTTCTGCGCTAGCTTGATGTCCTTTTTAAATTGAGTGGTACGAACTGGCGTGTACATTAGATGCCTAAATCTTTGAATAGCGCACTAGCATTTTTAAAGGCACGTATAGATTTTTTAGAATCAGTTTTTTTTAAGGTGGTCTCAGTGATTGTATTAGGTAGCTGTACAGAAAAAGGCAAGCCATGTTGTATCTCTACTTGTTTGTAAAATAGAGTGATGGCTTGAGTGGTGCTAAGACCCAATTGAGCAAAGATAGCTTCAGCCGTTTGTTTGAGTTCAGGTTTAATTCTGGCTCTAATCATGTCAGATTTCATTATGAATACCTCTTCCTAAAATGTATCTCACATGGGATACATCGTCAAGTGGGCGTGTGCGCTACAATAATTGCCCGTTTGGGTGCAGGTAAACCTTCTATCGTGAGCTGTGGATTTTGCGGATCAAGAAAGTCTTTTAATGATTGAAAGGTCATCCAATCAGTGGATCTCTGTTCTTCAATTGTGGTAGTGGAAATATCAATACATTCAATATTTTTATAACCACACCGTTGTAGCCAACGAATCAATAAATCGCAGCTAGGAATAAACCAGACGTTACGCATTTGTGCATAACGATCCGGTGGTATTAATAATTTTTCCTTTCCATCGATCACTAAAGTTTCTAAAATTAATTGACCGCCGGGTTTGAGTTTATTTTTCAGTTGTAATAAGTGATCGATAGGGGAGCGCCGGTGATATAACACACCCATGGAGAAGACGCGATCAAAACAGTTGAGATTTTCTGGTAAATCTTCCAAGCTAAAAGGGAGTAGATAACAGCCTTTATCGCCGAGATATTTTCTAATGGCTTGCCATTGCATGATATAACGTACGGAAGGATCGATACCAATGACGCATTCAGCGCCTAAGCCAATCATTCGCCAACCATAATAGCCATTACTTGAGCCCACATCTAAAATCATTTCACCTTTTAAGGAACCAAGATGCGGCGCAATGCGGTGCCATTTTAAATCGCTGCGCCATTCAGTATCGATATGAAGGCCAAATAAATTAAAAGGTCCTTTACGCCAAGGGTGTAGTTGCATTAATTGTTGACGTAAGTTTGCTAAAATTTCTGGCGTGCTGTCTTTAGCTGCGCCAATGATAATTATGTCGTTATCTAAATTAATAATCGAAGGTTGAATATTGGGTAATTGCTCAATAGCCGCCAACCATGTTTCCAAATCACCGCATTGTTGGAGTGATAATTTTTGTTGGATTTGTTCAGGCAATTGCGGTAGCCAAGTATCTTTTGATTTTGTGTGTTTAAGCTGAGTAAAGAGCGCTGTGTAATTAAGCATTATCTCTGTTCGCGTGTATGCCAGAGTCGTAAAATATACAAGGTATTATTGTGAGCAATTTCATAACGCATTTCATAGGAGCCAATTAAAATGCGTCGTACTTCTCGAGGTTTAAATTCCTCAAGTTGTTCGCCTAAGCGTGGATGCTGTCGTAGTTGATGAGGTGCTTCTACAAGCGATTGCACCACACGCGCTGCTGCTTGCGGATTCACTGGCGCCAAAAATTGATGGAGTCGGGTTAAATCTGCTAGTGCTTTGTTGGTCCATGATAATTTCATCGATGAGGTATTGGCAGTAAGTGATCTGTATTTAGACTGTTAGCCCAGGTGAGAACCGCTTCATGTTCAACCACTTGTTCGGCATCAACATCAGCCAATCCTTCTAGTGTCATTTGTCGATGAATTTCTTCCTGATTAACCCAGGCTGTGAGTGCTTGTTTCACAATCCAGCCACGAGAGCGTTCTAATCGATGGGCGAGTTGATCGATTTGCTCGGCT
>JAHFSE010000039.1 GCA_023265895.1 Gammaproteobacteria bacterium | reverse complement strand
GTGAGTTGGTTATCGGTCAGTAGCTTCGTGGGTGCGGGTTTAGGCGCTTTTTATGGTGGTTTGCGTGGCTATCAAAATTTGCGTGCAGCGCATGATGGTGAATCCCCCTTAGCTTATGCGCAGTCTGTTGCACCGGATTTATTGGGCTCAGTGAAGCGTGGTGCTTTCGGTGGTTTTATGTTGGGTGCGGTGCCTGCTTTTGGTTATGTGACTCAACAAGTGGTTGAAATGGTAGCGCCAATTGCAGTTGTTGGATGGGGTGCTTACCAAATTGCGCAAATCCCTAAATTAGTAACAGAGGGTGCGCAGCATTTGACAAAGGGTGTGAAATATATCGTCGCACAAGCAATGGTTGCCGATGCAGAGAGGGAAAATGCAGCGGAAGCTGATGCTCTTAATCAGGCATCAGATGAAGAAGCACCAAGACCAGCATCAAATATTAAAAGGTTACGTCGAGAATGGCGGGCAATTGCTCAATCAATGCTGGATGGTGATAAAAATGTGAAGCCAGAGTTTTTAAGGCATTTGCAAGAATTTAATCGGGTTAATGCATTATTATCGCGATTTAGCTCCAAAAGTGAAAGTACCATTTCAAAGGATCAATTATCCGAAGTATACGAGGAAGCTAAGGTAGCAGTGGCTCAATTTAAACAAACAACGGATATTGTGGTGGATAGAACGCCTCAAGCTAAACCTGCCGATGAACCACAGGCTCAGATATCTGCAACAGCGTTAGCTGATCCAAGAAGCCAATTAAATGCAAAACTACAGGAAGCCACAACTCAACTAGTTGCGTTAGATTTGGTGGATAGCAGTAGACAATTAGCTGTTAAATTGCGCGCGGAAGTTACTGCATTTGAGCAAGAGATAAACGAGAGCTATAAACCAGAGCTGGATGTTGATAGAACGGATTTTGAGTCAATTAAATCATCGATTAGCAGAGTCATAGCACTTATAGAGAAGTCAATTCAAAATTGCTGCACAGACGACGAAGCACCACCAACTCATGGGATTCGAGAAAATCCAGTCACCCCAACATCTAGCCAGGATGATTTATCTTTGCATGATTCAATTGGATTGGAATCTTCTATTGTGTCATTGGCGCCAGCACCAGTAAAAGCGAAAGTTGTAGCACAATCAGATCGCGCAAGCCCTAATCTTTTATCTGTGGTTGAGCCAGATGAGGAACGGGTAGATCAAGATCTAGGGTCACAACAAGAAGCTTCGCTAATTGTTTCAGATTGGAATCCCTTCCTGTCTGAGGCGGACATGGCAACGTTGCCCCCTAAATCATCGTCAGCTCGAGTCAGATCATCAGTTCCGACAACAGAGCGAGTGGTTGCTTCTCGTTCAGCAATTCCAAAGCCTGTTTCAGCGTCGCAAATTTTGAAGCCTACCATTGCAGTTTCTATGGCTCAGGTAAATCCTGCGGATCATTCTCCAGTGGGGTTACGTGCCAAGGCAGAATTTTTGAAAGCATTTGCTGAAAACAACGAACCTAAGGGTAATATTTCTGCAATGCTGCTGATTAAAGCAAAAAATTTATGTGATCTGTCTAACCCAATAACATCAGAAGCAGTCAGTGCGTTGCATCCAATAACATCAGAAGCAGTCAGTGCGTTGCATAAAGAGATGCTTGATGCGTTAGCAATGAAACGTCAAGAGTTAGCCAAGGTTTCTTCCCAATCCGCTGAGCAGTTAGATAAAGTGATTGATGGTCTGTCTAATTGGTCTGTCGATGTGTCATCAGATGAGGCAGCGGCAGCAATGCCTGACTGGATGCAAACGACAAAATTTAATGCGCTGTGAGTTTATTTTAAAAAACTCCCTTGCCAAGACACCAGGTCTACATCAGAGCGTTTTTGCGTTGCATCACCGCCGTAGATTAATTTTAATTGTGCTTGCTCTTGCCCTGGAATAGCGCGCCATTTTTCTAAACTGCGCAATGCATCACGGCTCACAGTTGAACCCGATTTAATTTCAATTGGCAGTAGCTGACCTGCTTGTTCAATTAATAAATCGATTTCGTAACCCGAGCGATCTCGCCAA
Source organism: Gammaproteobacteria bacterium (assembly GCA_023265895.1). Taxonomy (GTDB): domain Bacteria; phylum Pseudomonadota; class Gammaproteobacteria; order Pseudomonadales; family JAHFSE01; genus JAHFSE01. The sequence goes on along the minus strand of JAHFSE010000039.1, from coordinate 14,198 downwards.
AAACTCAAGTTCGAAGGGCGCGCAATATTAAAGCGTGCTTTGAGATGTTCTGCCACAATCCAGGTTTCAAACAAAGCGCCACGTAATGGATGGGTGCTGAGTTGTTGAGCGCTTTCTATGCCTAACAACCAAACCGCTAAACCCGTATCAATGAAATACAGTTTGGGCGTTTTTACTAGGCGTTTATTAAAATTTCTGTGATAGGGTGGCAAACGATGAATAATATAACTGGCTTCTAAAACGGATATCCACTCGCGAGCTGTGTTGTGACTGATGCCTGCTTCCTCGCCCAGCGCAGTGAGATTCAGTAGTTGACCGGTGCGTCCTGCGCATAAACGTAAGAATCGCTGAAATTGACTTAAATCACGTAAATGAATGAGCTGCCGAACATCGCGCTCTAAATAAGTTTGCGCATAATTAGCATACCAAGTGCTTGGGTCGAGGTGTCGATCAAAAATGGGGGGATAACTACCCATGTATAAGGTTTTATCTATTCCGTTAGGCAGTTGCTTGGTACGGCGCAATTCTGCGGAAGTAAAGGGGAGTAAATTGAGTAAAGCGACTCGTCCCGCCAGGCTTTGAGTGATGCCAGCTAATAATCCAAACTGCTGAGAGCCCGTTAAAATAAAATGTGCAGGGCGTTTATATTCATCCACCACACCTTGCAGCCAACTGAATAACTCCGGGCAGCGTTGAGCCTCATCAATAATGGCGCCTTCACGGTATTGGTGTAAAAATCCACGGGGATCCTGTTGCACAAATTCGCGCTGATCTGGATTTTCTAGCGTGACGTAAGGGTGGTTTGGGAAAACTGTCCGCGCTAAGGTGCTTTTGCCCGATTGCCGCGGACCTGTAATGGTTAGGACAGGATATCCCTGTGCTAATTGTTTAAGAGTGGGTTCTGCATCTCGAATAATCATAAGGCTAATTGTAAGTCAAACTTACAATTAGCCGCAAGGTCATAAAAAACATCTTTAGTGCGAATGAAGGACTGGAAAATTAAAACACGAAGGCATTCTTTGACTGCATAGCAGTCTTTGATGGTAGGTAGGTCGTTTACGGTCTGCCTAGAAATAGGAAAATATAAAATCGTCCTGTAGGACGATTGAAAAACTTAACAATGGATGATGACAGCCGCTCAAAATAAGCGCATGATTAGCGGTGTTGAGCTTTTTCACTTCAGGAAAGAAAACAATAACTAACGTCATGGTCAGTATTGTCTGTCGCGGGATAATGACAAAATTAAGATAAAATTTCCGGAGCGCGATTATGTCGAGTCACCCACTAAAAAATATTCCATCTAACAGAGCAGCAAGTGTACTGCCACCGGTTCCTCCTCAAGATAAATCCAGCGTTTTGTCCGGCGTGAGTGTTTTAAGTCGAGCGAAAGCCTACGCAGCAAAAATTGCTAGCTCTGTTGGATTATCTAAACCTGCATCGCGGCCCTATTTAAGTGAAGCTGCTGCGAAAGCAAAACCAGCTTATAGCGGTGACCCCAAAGTAAAAACACCTGCGCTTAAGCCACTCAATTTTTCTTTAACCCAGTCGCCATCGGTTTATCGTGAACAACTCAATAGCGTTAAAAGCAGTGTTGATTCGACGCAAGCAGAAAATTTGTTGGCCACTGAAACCGATAGCGGTATTTTAACCCGTTTATTAGACCGTTCTGCTCGCGGTAATTTAACGCTTTCCTCCAAAGCGATTGATGGATTATTAGCGCAGCGAGATTTGAATGATCCGCAATATGTGTTTTCTAAGTTAGCCAAAAGTCCAGATGTGACGAGTGAGCAATTAGCTGAATTAGCTAAGCGTTATGATACCGGTGTGGTAGCAGCTACTCTGGTGGCCCATGACAATGTGAGTGAAAAAACCTTAACTGAATTCGCTCAGCAGCGCGACAATATTCCCGTCAAAAAAGCCATCGTCGACGCAGCAAAAGCAGTGCTTGAAAAACAGGGTTATGACAGTAAAGCCTTCCAAAAGTATCGCCCTGCGTTACAAGCCATTCATGACGAATTTGGCGATAAATTTTTAGGCTTAACGGCGAGGAATTTATTAGCAGAAGAACCTCTGCAATCCAGCCATCCGTCGGTAGTTGAAGTGGAAGAAGAACAGGCAGAAGAAGCAATAACGGTATCGCCTGTTGCCACAGAACAGCATTCTAGCCCAGCGTCTCCTATTCTTAATACGGTGGAAAGCCACGAAGAGGAATTTGTGGATCACGAAGCTCAGGCAAAGAAGGAAGAAACGGAGTTAGAAGAGTTTCGTGCGTTGGAAAAACATGTAATAGCCGAATCGATCGCTGATACAGTGGTGGATATGGCAATGAAAGCAAGACCCCTTGCTGCGCCTAATAAGATTGCTGTTGATGAATCAGATGATGCCGCTTCGAGTTTATTTCATTTGTCGGAAGATGAAGAGAACAGCGATCAAGTCAGTGTGAGCGACATAACATCTTTAAGTCGTGCGAGTAGTTTCTCATCGCTCAGTAGCCTATCTGATGATGAACTTAATGTATTCGATCATGAATCGCCTGCGCAGATAAAAGACACCAGTCAAAGCAGCTCACCCAGTCCGCATGATTCTGGCATTGACGAGATGAGACAGGATTCAGTTTCGCCGAACAGCGCGAGTTCTGAAGAAATAAAAGGCAATAGCGCTATCGAAATCGAAACCGATGCGCCTGTTGTGCAGGCGCCGTTAGTTTTGGATAAACAGGTCGAGCAATCCATAGCGGATTTACGCACTTCTGCTCAGAGTTTGAGAAACGATTTATCCCCTATTCAAGGCTCAAATGTTTACGATAAATTGAGCAATGTTCTCGATCAAATTGATAACATGATTATTCGATTAGGCGCGCAAGCCAATCGACATGTACATTCTCGTGAGCAGATGTTGCAAGGAGCAAAATTGATTCATGACGTTATCGCTGAGGTCCGTAAAGAAATTGCTGATGAATCCTACATTGAGCGCATCCAGCATTCAGTACACACGACACCTGAGCCAATCAGTGACTCGCCAGCTAACAGCCCAGTGCAACGGTCGCATTCGGAGAATGATAGTGGAGTATCGGTTTCTCCGCGTTCGGAAAATTATGAATTTGCTCCGCAAATGGACAGTAAATCGTTTGCTCGTGAAACTGTGGAAAAATTATTAAAATTCGCCCGTTCCGATCAGCGATTGATATCTTTTGAAGATCAGTTGTCTGGTTTGTTGAAACAAGATGAAATTACTTCTCGACAAGAAGTGGCTATCGAAACAAAGATGAGAAATCACTTACGTCTTGATAAATCTGCGTTTGATAGTTTGGTTAAATCGAATGCATCATCAAAGTCTCCAACTTTTTCGGTAAAAGAAAGAGTATCGGCTTTTACTCCCGTCGCTTCATCGACTGTTGCGGCTAAACCTCTTAAGCTTCGAACATCATTCTCTACAATTGCAGAAGGTGCTGCAAAGTTTGCAGCGCAATATGAAGCAAGAGCAGCAAAGGAACAGGAATCTATCGCACCGAAAGTTACTACTGAGCAACCCGTCGTTGTGACTGAAGCCAAAGTTGCTGAGCTGCCAGTGGCGACAACGTCTGCTCAGTCACCCATTCATTGTTCATCAAGCGTGTCGAGTGGATTAGATTTTTACAGTGATAATGAGGAAGAAGTTGCGAGTAGTAGACAGTCGCCTGTGGAAGAAGAAACAGTGTCAGTTAAATCAGTGGTTGCTGATCCACTGCAACAAAAAAGAGAATCGCCTGTTGATAATATAACAGCAAGCACTGCGGTAATTTCTTCTTCGCCTCGGTTGCTAACACCTGTTAGTGCTGATGCTGCTAAAGGAGAACCAAGACTTGAAGCTCAAGTTTCCAAGTCACTTCCCTTTGGAAAAAGATTCTTACGTGTAATAACTTTTGGATATTATAACCCTACTCCTGCTGCGACCCCGGTAGCTGCTAAATCCTCTGTTGCTGCTGCACCAGTAAAAAAAGAATTAACCCCCTTAACGACAGAACAGCGAGCAGCCATACCTAAATTATTGCCTTTGTTGTATAGAGAAATTGAGGCATATCGACTGACTATTACGGATCCAGAGAGTGATGCTGCTAAACAATTTTACCGATCGAGTGAAAAACAAAAAGTGTGGGATCCTATTCGGCAAGCTTTAGATCTTGCTGCCACAACGCAAGGTTCACTCGCTTCTTTACCAGATTGTTTGCCAAAGGATATTTTTAGCGGGCTTGATGTGGTGGTTAAGGTATTGATCGAAGAGTTAGATTTGTTAGCACCAATTAAAGAGGATTTGCTATCAATTAAAGAAATAAAAGGCCATAAGGAACAAGCAGTAGCTCTGCTGAATGAGTTAGATCGCTGTGATCAACTCAAATTCACTGAGCTTAAAAGATTAGTAGCTCATTCAGAGAAAATTTTTCTAACTCCAACAAGTCGTCACAATGCAGCTGTGACTTTGGGGTTGCCGGTTTTGGCGATCCAGAATCTTTCTCTGGTAAGGCAGCAAGAAATCGGATCAAATATTCAATTCATTGGACCTATGATATTGAGGTCCGCTGCTTTGCAACCCGCCAAAGCTGAATAGTTTTTCTTTGACTGCGCGAACTTCGTCAAACTCCCCCTAACCCCCTCTTCAGATGAAGAGGGGGCAAATCACTGCTTGTAAGATTGTGGATTTAAAGTCGCATTTTAAATTGACAATTAATGAGCGGCATTGCTAACCTATCCGTCATGTATAAACGAAACCTTGAAGCGCAAATCTCGGCGCTCATCCAAAAGTACCGCTGCCTTACCCTAATTGGCCCTCGTCAGTCGGGAAAAACCACCTTATCAAGAAAGCTGTTTCCTGCGTATGACTACTATTCGTTTGAATCTCCCGATGTCCGCGCGCTGTTTGAGTATGATCCCCGTGGTTTTCTGGGGTCGATAAAAGAGGGAGCTGTTCTCGACGAAATTCAAAAAGTGCCTGAATTGCTCTCTTATCTTCAGGAGGTTCTGGACGATAAGTCAGATGCACGGCGCTTCATTTTGACGGGATCGAATAATCTAAAACTTTCGCAGAATGTTGCACAAACCTTGGCGGGGAGAACCAGGATTCTTCAAGTGCTGCCGTTGCAGCGCAATGAAATCCCGTCACGGGTGCGAGCCAAGACGCTTTTAGAAAGCCTGTTCTATGGCAGTTATCCGCGTATTTATGATGAAAATCTGGATCCTACAACCTGGTTGGGTGATTATTTCCAGACCTATGTGGAAAAGGATATTCGCGATACGGTCAATATTACTAACCTAGGTAACTTCAATAGGTTCGTTCGCCTGCTAGCGGGTCGAGTTGGTCAGATCATGAGTTACAGCGCTTTAGGCGGAGATACGGGCATCACCCAGCCAACGGTTAAGAGCTGGATTTCTGCGTTGGAAACCACCTATATCTGCTTCACTTTGCAGCCTCATTTCAACAATTTCAACAAACGATTGATCAAGGCGCCGAAGGTCTATTTCTACGATACAGGATTGCTGTGTTATTTGTTACGGATTAGAAATCTTGAGCAGTTAGATATCCATCCGCTGAAAGGCGCTATTTTCGAGAACTGGGTCATTGTGGAAACGATCAAGCATTTCTTTAATCAGGGCGAAGAAGCGCCCGTATACTTCTGGCGCGATCAACACGGACATGAAGTGGATATGGTGTTGGACAAGGGAGATTACCTTGATCTGTATGAAATTAAATTAGGCCAAACTTTCCAGAAAGAATTCGTGAAAAACATTGAATGGTTAAATCGTTTGCTGAACCGGGAGGGTGGCACCTGTATTTATGGCGGTGCCAAAAAAATACAGTTGGGCAAGGTGACTGTGTCCCCCTGGGATGATTTTTTGTGATCTTTGATCAAAGCCGCGCCTTGAGCTGCAACTGATACAGATATGACGTATAGTGGCGGACTCGCTGTTTTCTGATCAAAGGTGTCTCGTGCCCAAACGTTCCAAATCCAGTGCTCAGTGGCTACGCCAACATTTCGATGATGTCTGGGTCAAAAAAGCCCAAGCCATGGGTTATCGTTCTCGCGCCAGTTTTAAATTGCTGGAAATTCATCAAAAAGAAAAACTCATTAAACAAGGCATGCGTGTACTAGATCTCGGTGCTGCGCCCGGTGGTTGGAGCCAGGTGGTTGTGCCTTTGGTCGGGCGTCGTGGACAGGTGATTGCGACGGATATTTTGCCTATGGCGGTATTGCCTGGCGTGACTTTTATTCAAGGGGATTTCAGCGACGAAAAAGTCGTACAGCAGATTCAATCAGTCATGGGTTCCGATGCAAAGGGAATGGATCTTGTATTATCCGATATGGCCCCCAATATGAGTGGCATCCCCAGCTCAGATTTGCCTCGCGCAATGGCTTTAGCCGAACTGGCTTTAGAATTAGCGGTGAATTGTCTTGCGCCACAGGGCAGTTTTCTCGTAAAAGTATTTCAGGGCGAGGGTTTTACTGAATTTCGTCAACAGGTGTTGAAACATTTTCAGCGCATTAAAAGCCATAAACCAACGTCGTCTCGTCCGCAGTCGCGGGAAATTTATTTGTTAGCTCAAGGGTTGCGTACTGCAGTGAATGCGTCAATCCCTCCAAGAGGACTTTAGCTTGAACGATCTATTAAAAAATCTAGTTCTGTGGATTGTAATTGCCGTGGTATTAATGACGGTATTTACCAGCTTTTCAGAAAAAAAAGGTGTTGAGACACTGAATTATTCCCAATTTGTTGAAGCCGTTGAATCGGGCCAAGTGCGCAAAGTGATTGTCGATGGTTCTTCCATCGTCGGTGAACGAACCGATGGTGAGCGTTTCGAAACCCTGCGCCCAGCTTTGCAGGATCCTAAATTGGTTGATCAACTCCTGAGTAAAAATGTCGCCATTGAAGGTCGCGAGCCTGATAAACAAAGTGTGTGGATGCAATTATTAGTCGCGTGCTTCCCCATTTTATTAATTCTGGCGATTTTTATGTTTTTTATGCGTCAAATGCAGGGGGGTGCTGGGGGGCGTGGCGGCCCTATGACTTTTGGTAAAAGTCGAGCGCGATTATTGAGTGAAGATCAAATTAATACCACCTTTGCCGATGTGGCTGGTATCGAAGAAGCCAAAGAAGACGTTGCTGAAATTGTCGAATTTCTGCGAGATCCAGGTAAATTCCAAAAATTAGGCGGTAAAATTCCTCGCGGTGTTTTATTGGTAGGCTCTCCTGGTACCGGTAAAACTTTATTAGCTAAGGCCATTGCCGGTGAAGCAAAAGTCGCATTTTTTACCATTTCCGGTTCAGATTTTGTCGAGATGTTTGTCGGTGTCGGCGCTTCTCGTGTCCGTGATATGTTTGAGCAAGCGAAGAAAAAATCTCCCTGCATTATTTTTATCGATGAAATTGATGCAGTGGGTCGTTCTCGTGGCGCTGGTTTGGGGGGTGGTCATGATGAGCGTGAGCAAACACTCAATCAGCTGTTAGTGGAAATGGATGGCTTCGAACCGAACGATGGCATTATTGTGATTGCGGCGACCAACCGACCGGACGTGTTAGATTCTGCATTATTAAGACCGGGTCGTTTTGATCGACAAATTACCGTGCCTTTACCGGATGTTCGAGGTCGCGAGCAAATTCTTAAGGTGCATATGGGGAAGGTGCCGCTCGGTGAAGATGTACACGCGCAATTAATTGCTCGTGGTACACCAGGATTTTCCGGTGCCGATTTAGCTAACTTAGTCAATGAAGCGACGTTATTTGCTGCACGAACTAACAAGCGTGTGGTAGAGATGCATGATTTTGAATTGGCCAAAGACAAAATTCTTATGGGTAAAGAACGTCGGTCTATGGTGATGTCGGAGAAAGAAAAATTAAATACTGCTTGGCATGAAGCAGGACACGCCTTAGTCGGTCGGTTAGTGCCAGAAGGCGATCCCGTTTATAAAGTCAGTATTATTCCTCGAGGTCGTGCTTTAGGTGTGACCATGTATTTACCGGAAGAAGATAAATACGGTTACAGCAAATTGTGGTTGGAAAGTCGTATTGCTTGTTTATTTGGTGGGCGAATTGCGGAAGAAATGCATAGCGGTTCTGATGGGGTGACCACGGGCGCTTCCGATGATATTAAGCGTGCGACTGAAATGGCTCGTAATATGGTGACCAAATGGGGTTTGTCAGAAAAGATGGGCCCACTGGTTTATGAAGAAGATGAAGGTGAAGTCTTTTTAGGTCGTTCGGTGACGCAGCGAAAAAATATTTCCGGTGAAACAGCAAAAGACATTGATGAAGAAGTGCGTCGCATTGTGGATCAATGTTATGCCTCTGCACGGGAGTTGTTAGAAAATAATTTTGATAAATTGCAAGCGATGGCCGATGCCTTAATGCAATACGAAACCATTGATTCCGATCAGATGGATGACATTATGGCGAATCGGAAGCCGCGACCGCCCAAACATTGGAATGATCAAGGTCCAGCTGGTGGTCAACCTGTAGCGGGTGAAGTCGCTCCGCAAAAACCCGAAGTGCCGCCGGTGGTGGGTGGGCCGGTGAGTGAGCCTTTGTGATGCATTGATGCTGAATTTATTTTCTAATATTCCTCAAGTCATGGGTATTCTTAATGTAACGCCCGATTCTTTTTCGGATGGTGGGCGTTATGTCCATTTGGATCAAGCGTTATTTCAAGCAGAAAAAATGCAGCAGGAAGGCGCTACTGTCATTGATATCGGTGGTGAATCTACTCGACCTGGTGCGGAGCCTGTTTCTTTACAACAAGAATTAGATCGCGTGTTACCTATTATCGAAAAAATTTCCAGTCGCCTGAATGTGATCATTTCTGTTGATACCAGTAAACCTCAAGTCATGTTAGCAGCAGCAGATTTAGGTGCTGGGTTAATCAATGATGTAAATGCTCTGCAAGCAGATCAAGCGATTGCTGCAGTGATTAAAACCGATTTGCCAGTGGTGTTAATGCATAAACAAGGTTCACCCAAAACCATGCAGCAAGCACCGCATTATGAATCAGTCATTACTGAAGTGATGGAGTTTTTGCAAGCCCGTATTGCTGCGTGTGAATCTCAGGGATTAACTAGAGAAAAAATAATTATTGATCCTGGTTTTGGTTTTGGTAAAACCTTGACGCACAATTTTCAGTTATTGAAATCACTCTCTTTGTTAGAATCACTCAATTGTCCGGTCTTGGTGGGATTATCCCGTAAGTCGATGATTGGTGCTTTGTTAGATTTGCCGATGGAACAACGCATGAATGCCAGTGTGGCATTGGCTTTAATGGCGGTTGAGCGTGGCGCAAAAATAGTGCGGGTGCATGATGTTAAGCCGACTGTTGAAGCATTGAAATTGTGGCGGGCTGTGGCAGCACATTAAATAAAAGGTTTATAAATTTCCCCCTTTGAAAAAGGGGGATTGAGGGGGATTTTTAAAAATTATTGGCCCTTAAAAATATAAATCCCCCCTGCCCCCCTTTTTCAAAGGGGGGGAATCAGCTCGCAGCAACCTATTTTTGTACAACAGGGGATAATTTTTCTTATCCAACTTAGGTTAAAAAGGAATCCGTAGTGAAAAAATATTTTGGTACCGATGGTATTCGCGGCAAAGTCGGGGAGCATCCTATTACGCCCGAATTCATGTTGAAGTTAGGTTGGGCGGTGGGGCGCGTATTTGCCAACGGACATCAAGCAAAGGTATTAATTGGTAAGGATACTCGTATTTCAGGTTATATGTTTGAGTCTGCATTAGAAGCAGGATTATCTGCAGCCGGTGCTGAAGTGCGTTTGTTAGGGCCTTTACCAACACCAGCAATTGCCTACTTAACGCGAACTTTTCATGCTGAAGCCGGTATTGTTATCAGTGCCTCTCATAATCCCTATGAGGATAATGGGGTAAAATTTTTTGCTGGCAATGGGCGAAAATTACCTGATGAAATTGAATTTGCTATTGAGGAAAAATTAGATGCACCCATGCAATTGGTGCGTTCTGATCGCTTGGGTAAAGCGTTGCGTGTGGATGATGCACCAGGACGTTATATCGAATTTTGTAAAAGCACGATTGCGCGGGAAATAGATTTCTCAGGTTTAAAAATTGTGATTGATTGTGCTCATGGCGCAACCTATCAAATCGCACCGCGTGTTTTTGATGAGCTCAATGCAAGTGTGATTGTTTTAGGTAATAAACCGGACGGTTTAAATATTAACGAAGACTGTGGCTCGACGCAGCCACGGTTATTGCAGCAAAGCGTGATCACTCATCAAGCGCATGTGGGCATTGCTTTTGATGGGGATGGTGATCGTGTCGTGATGGTTGATCATCAAGGGCAAGTGGTGGATGGCGATGAATTATTATTTATTATTGCTCAAGCCATGCAAGCAAATGCGCAATTGCGAGGTGGTGTTGTTGGCACTCTAATGACTAACTTCGGCTGTGAGCAGGCGCTACAAAAAAATGGTATTGAATTTGTGCGCGCTAAAGTGGGTGACCGTTATGTGATGGAAGAGTTGCAGCGTAAAAATTGGTGCTTAGGCGGCGAATCTTCTGGTCACATTGTTTGTTTGGATAAAACCACAACAGGCGATGGTATTATTGCTGCGTTGCAAGTGTTGGCAGTGATGGTTGCTTCTGGGCGCTCGTTAGCGGAATTAAAAGCGGGTATGCATAAGTTACCGCAAATCATGCTAAACGTCGGTATTAAACAACGTTTAGAGATTCAAAAGCATGATGATATTCAATTGGCGTTAAAAAAAGCCAATCAGCAATTAAATAATCAAGGTCGCGTGTTATTACGTGCTTCTGGTACTGAGCCGGTTATTCGTGTGATGGTGGAAGGTGAAGATGGCGCGCTGATTGAAGTCTTAGCGCAAGAATTGGCAGATGTGGTAAAAAAAGCGGCTGCTAGCTCTAACTAGCCATCTAACAACTGCTGTATAGCAGCGCATTGTGCTTCTTCAATGCGCTGACCTAACAAAATCCCTGTGAATCCTCGTTGTAAATAATGTTCTGACTTCACGTTTCTGCAAGCTAACAACATCTGTGTAAAGATTTCGCTGCCATATAAACCATCTACCACACCACATACTTGAATGAATTGATCAAGTTTTTGCGGTTGATGAAAGGCATGTAATTGTTTAAATGCAGCTAAAATATGTTCTGCCGGCCAATTTAATAAATCGAAATACAAGGTGTGATAACCCGCAACAAAACTAGAAAATTCTACATAAATACGCGGTGCTTTTAATTGATTCAGCAATCGTTTCGTTTTTTGTTGTGCAGCAAGATTAGCGTGTGAAGTGACGGGATAATTCACTGCAGTTAAAAAAAATGCCGATAGCCTTTGCACGGAATCTGTGAATTGTTCACAGGCTTTCTGAAAAAAATGCAACGTTTGTGGTTGTTGAAAAATTTGATAATCCGCTGGATCTAAGGCAGGTAATAAACTTGGCCAAGCGTTGCAGTGATATAAGGTTTCAAAAAAATGCCAAGGCTGAGTTTCTGTCAATGCTCTTTGTAATTCTTGCCAAACGCGCTCCTTCGATACAGTGCTGAGTTCACCGTTCGCGCACAATTTTTTCATCAAGGTGAAGGTTTCTGGCGCAATTTGAAACCCTAAATGTGCATAACGTGCAAGTAATCGTGCAACTCGCAACACTCTTAAGGGATCTTCGACAAAGGCAGGAGAAACGTGTTTGAGTAATTTTTTTTCTAAATCTTGCTGTCCACCAAAGGGATCAATTAAGGTTCCCGTGCTGCTTTCTGCCATGGCGTTGATAGTGAGATCTCGTCGCTGTAAATCAGCTTCGAGTGAAATGTCGGGTGAGTATTCGCAAGTAAATCCGGTATAGCCTGCGCCTGTTTTTTTTTCTGTCCGCGCTAAGGCGTATTCTTCATGGGTTTCTGGATGAAGAAAAACAGGAAAATCTTTTCCCACAGGTTGATACCCCAAAGATAACAACGCCTGTGGTTGGGCGCCTACTACCACCCAATCGCGATCTTTAATGGGAAGGCCTAAATATTTATCTCGAACTGCGCCGCCGACTAAGTAGATTTGCATTTTCTTTCACGTAAGGAAATCCCCCTCAATCCCCCTTTTTCAAAGGGGGAAGTTTGAGCAGCGCTGAATGCATTTCCCCCATTTAATAAAGGGGGAGTAGGAGCGGGGTGCGAGAAAACTGGGATTAACATTAAGAACGCTTCTCTGTATCTGTTTGCTCCGGACAAATAAAAGTTTGCGTAATATGATCACCATCCAAGGATTCTAATCGCACATCAAACTTCCATAATCGATGTAAATGCTTCATTACTTCTTGCGCTGTTGCTTTTTCTAGTGGGCGACGATCCTGTTGAATATGGCGTAAGGTCAATGATCTATCCCCGCGAATATTGACATTAAAGACTTGGATGTTTGGTTCATTGTTGCTGAGGTTATATTGATTGGAGAGTTGTTCTCGAATATTGCGATAGCCGAGTTCATCGTGAATGGCTTTTACTTCAATATCTTTTTGTTGATCGTTATCAATTAAAGAAAATAATCGGAAATCACGAATGACCTTAGGAGATAAAAATTGATGCACAAAACTTTCATCTTTAAAACTTTGCATGGCAAATTTTAAAGTTTCCAACCAAGGGGATCCGGCAATATCTGGGAACCATTTTTTATCTTCATCGGTAGGATGCTCGCAGATGCGTCGAATGTCGCACATCATCGAAAATCCCAAGGCGTAGGGGTTAATGCCATTATAATAAGGCGAATCATAACTGGGTTGTGCAACCACACCGGTATGAGATTTTAAAAATTCTAACATGAATCCATCGGTGACTTTGCCTTGGTCATAAAGTGTATTGAGCAAGGTATAGTGCCAAAAAGTGGCCCAGCCTTCATTCATCACTTGAGTTTGACGTTGAGGATAAAAATATTGGGCAATTTTTCTGACAATGCGCACGACTTCTCGTTGCCAAGGTTCTAATAGCGGTGCGTTCTTTTCAATAAAATATAAAATGTTTTCTTGCGGTTCTGAGGGAAAATGATGTTCTGCAATTTCTTCGTGTGCTGTGGATTTTGGAATGGTTTTCCATAATTCGTTTACTTGCGCTTGTAGGTAGGTTTCCCGTTCTTTTTGTCGGCGTTTTTCTTCTTCTGCAGAAATAGGGTAAGGGCGTTTATAGCGATCGACGCCGTAATTCATCAGAGCGTGACAAGAATCCAATAAACTTTCCACCTCTTCAGTACCGTATTTTTCCTCGCATTTTTGAATATAATTTTTGGAAAATACTAAATAGTCAATAATGGAACTTGCATCGGTCCAAGTGCGAAATAAATAATTACCCTTAAAAAAAGAATTATGACCATAACAAGCATGGGCAATCACCAAAGCTTGCATAGCCATGGTATTTTCTTCCATTAAATAAGCAATACAGGGACTGGAATTAATCACAATTTCGTAAGCTAAACCCATTTGCCCACGTTTATAATTTTGTTCAACATTGACAAAATGTTTACCAAAGGACCAATGGTGATAACCCACAGGCATTCCTACAGAAGAATAAGCATCCATCATTTGTTCAGCAGAAATAATTTCAATTTGATTGGGGTAGGTTTCCAGTTGATACAGATCCCGAGCAATGTCACCAATGGCTTGATCATAAGCTTTGATCAAATCAAACGTCCATTCAGACCCCACCGAAATAGGACGACGTTTTTTTTGCTTTTGCGCTGGTGGGGTCATAGAGCCACTTCCTGCTTTTGTCCGTTTTTACGTTGAAAGAGTTTACGAAATACTGGGTAAATTTCGTTGGCATCAGAAATTTGTTGCATAGAAAAGGAATCGCCATGGGTGCTTTGAATGGTTTCGTACTCTTTCCACAAGGCTTGGTGGCGGCGTGGATTAATTTCCACATAAGAATAATATTGCAATTTAGGTAAAATATTTTCCGTTAATAATTTTCTGCAAATAGGTGAATCATCATTCCAGTTATCGCCATCAGAGGCTTGAGCGCTGTAAATATTCCATTCGTTGGGCGGATAACGTTCAGTAATAATATCATCCATTAATTTGAGGGCGCTGGAAACAATGGTGCCACCGGTTTCTCGTGAATAGAAAAACTCTTCTTCTGAAACTTCTTTGGCGCTGGTATGGTGACGAATGAAAACTACATCAATTTTTTTATAATTTCGTTTGAGGAATAAATAGAGCAAAATGA
>JAHFSE010000038.1 GCA_023265895.1 Gammaproteobacteria bacterium | reverse complement strand
AGCCACTTCACCTTCACCATTGAGCTCAGCAATACCACGACGCATTTCCGGACCTAATTGAACAGTAGCGATATCACCCAAAGTCACTGGCACGGCATTGTCTAATTTCAACGGGATCGCACGAAAATCCGCCAGGGTTTTTAAATAACCACTGGCGCGCACCATAAATTCCGTTTCCGCTAATTCTAATACAGCGCCACCGGCTTCTTGATTGGCTGCCTGAATGGCCGCAATAACTTGTGCGTGAGAAATATTGAGTGCAGATAATTTTATCGGATCTAATACCACCTGATATTGCTTTACCATGCCACCCAAACTAGCTACTTCTGCTACGTTGGGTAAAGTTTTTAATTCAAATTTGAGAAACCAATCTTGCAGTGCGCGTAATTGTGCTAAATCATGCTGACCCGTGGAATCTATTAAGGCATATTCATAAATCCAACCGACACCAGTCGCATCCGGCCCTAAAGAAAATTTCGCCGTGGGCGGCAAACGACTTTGTATTTGATTGAGATATTCTAAAACACGAGAACGCGCCCAATATAAATCCGTGCCTTCATCAAATAAAACATAAACAAAACTGTCACCAAAAAAAGAAAATCCACGCACGGTTTTTGCGCCAGGCACTGAAAGTAATGTTGTAGTTAATGGATAAGTCACTTGATTTTCTACAATCTGTGGCGCTTGCCCAGGATAGCTCGTACGAATAATCACTTGCACATCGGATAAATCTGGCAAGGCATCAATCGGCGTAGTATTCACCGACCACAAACCCCACCCCATAATAAAAAGGGTTGCCAATAAAACTAAAAAACGATTTTTTACCGACCAACGAATGATAGAGGCAATCATTATTCTGCGCCCCTTTTCATTGTGATGCCTTTTAAACTGGCTTCAGAATCAATTAAAAATTGTCCGCTAGCAACAACTTCCTGCCCTTCTGTCACACCAGACACAATAATGGTTTGATCACCGACTTCATTTCCCGCAGTAACTTCAACAGGACGAAAATGACCTTGATCTTCAGCAATCATTAATAAACTCCGCTGACCCGTGCGAATGACAGATTCGGTGGGAACAACCAATGCCATCTTCGTGACGGCACTTGTTAGTTTTACTTGTGCTGATAATCCTGGCTTTAATTGATTATTTGTATTGAGCAATTCAATGCGCACCTGCACACTGCGGGTATTTTCATTCAATGCAGGTAAAATATGAGTGACTTTGCCAGGAAAAATTTTTCCTGGCCAGGCAGAAAAATGCGCTGCCGCCGCTGCATTAGATTCAATCGTACTCGCTTGCGCTTCGGGTACTGAGGTTTCTAACCAAACACTGGATAATCCATTCATACGAGCGAGGGTTTGTCCGGTCATGACCGTCATTCCAGGACGCACATCAAACGATTGAATCATCCCACTCACAGGTGCAACAATCGTAAATTGTGTTTGTGCTTGACGCGTTTTTTCTAATGCAGAAATAGTAGTTTTAGACATGCCTAATAAATATAATCGTTCGCGTGCAATTTTTAATAATGCAGCATCGCCGGTTGCCTGTACTGCTAAAAATTCCTGCTGTGCTGAATTCCATTCAGGAATCACCACTTCTGCTAAAGGCTGTCCTTGCTTCACTAAGTCACCCATCGCAAGCGGCATCGCCCGCTCAACAAATCCTGCACCACGCGCTTGCACCACAGCAATCAGATGTTCGTTAAAATGAACAATGCCACTTACATCAATGACTCTATTATTAGGAATTTTTTTAACCAGAGCCAATCGTAATCCTAGATTCTGAGTAATACTGGGATCAATGACAACACTGGCAGAATCTGTATGAGCACTGGCATATTGTGGAACCAATTCCATGTCCATAAAAGGCGATTTACCCGGTTTATCAAAATGTTGTTGAGGCACCATGGGGTCATACCAATAAAGCGCTTTTTGTTGTTGCGGTATAACAGAAGCAGTTTTTTGATTCATTGATTTCGCCTCTGTAGCAGAATGCGCTCTGGCCCACCAAACGCCACCATAAATTCCTAAGCCTAATAATAAAAAAACTAACAACATCATGAATTCGATTCTTCTCATTAAATAAATTCTCATTGTTGAGCTCCTACTTTAATTGTTGTGCTCATAAGCGCAGGGTTTCCGTAGAGTAAATTTAATTGAGCCAGCAATTGCGCACGCTGCCCCATTAATTCAATTAAGATCAAATGTGCTTCAATGGCTGTACGTCGAGCATTGCTTAATTCCGTCAATGAAGTTTTTCCACTGCGCCAAGCGGCTTGCATCAGTTGAATTTTCTTGTTAGCAAGCGGCAATAAAACTTGCGCTTGACGCACAACTGATTGATTTAAGCGTTGATATTCAGAGAAATCCGCTCGCAATGTCGCTTCATGTTCACGCAACATCATTTCACGCTCGGCAGTTAATGCACTGCGCTCAGCCAACTTAGCTGCTATTTTCGGATTTTGTCGGCTACCAGAGAAAATCGGTAAGTCTATACTGACTTCTGCGCTCATCATGTCACTCAACTGAGGCCCACGTTGTTGATAAGCCAGAGTAAGCGCCCAATCAGATTTTTTTTCCGCACGTGCTTCAGCAATTTCCGCCTCTACGACACCTGATTTAGCTTGCAAAATAGCGAGATCAGGATGTTGATGTAAATGCGCAAGCAGATCTTCTTGCGCAATAGGCCAATCGGGTAAATGACCTGCCAATGGCGCATTTGCTGCTGCGCCAATCCATCGATATAATTGCGATTTTGATTGAATTAAGCGTGCGTTGAGCAAATCACGGCGACCAATAATCTCAGCAAATTCTTCTTGTGGATTAATCGCATCAGCAACAGAAGCTGAACCATTTTTAATTTTTGCTTGTACCGATGCGGAAAACAAATTATTTTCGTTCACTAATGCATCGAGATAGATGAGTTGTTGCTCCAACGTATAACGCGCAATCCAAGCCGACGCAGCTTCTTTTAATACCAAGCGCTGCGTAAGAGATTGCTCTGTTTGACTCACTAGGATTTTTTCTTTTGCTACAGCAATTCGCGCTTGGCGCTTTGCACGATTAGGAAATTCCTGCATCACACCAATACGCCGCATCGTCATAAAATCTTTGGTAAAACTGAATTGATCTGCGGTATTGATAGGTAAATTATCAATGCCTAGTATTAAGCTGGGATCTGGTAATTTACCCGCGGGTATTGCAGAAAATTGTGCTGCCTCAATTTGATTTTTATTGGCAGTTATTGCAGGGCTACTTAAAGCTAATCGCAAGGCCTGATCAAAAGTTAAAAGTTCAGCTGCTACTGAAGATTCAGCAGATACAGAATGTGTGGCGACTAACAAAATAATTGCAACGACGCAATGCGCAGTCGATTTAACGATCAACATGACCTAGCTCCCAATCACTATAACAATCACCACATAAAACTGTTCAGCTTTATGTGCCCAAGAAAATGGAGTGTTATAAGATCAAGCGGGAGGACGCCAAATACTGGCAGGAGCAGTTGTAATAGGAGGTACATCAAAAGCAAATGCCGGAGATAGAGCAATCACAACGGACGGAGCAGCAATATTTACAGGAAGAAACAGCATAGCTGAAGTTGTACAGCTACTGCTAGATGAGCACATATGCGTGACTTTAGACATGCCCTGGCAACAATCCATTTTATTCATCGTATGATCGCTTTGTTGCATTGGACAAGAAGCCTGTTCGTCCACAAACGCACTGGCGTAACCGTAGATCGGCAGTGACAAAGCAAAGAATGAAATGAAAAGCAGATAAAAATAGCGCATGATTGGAGTGTATAACAAAACGAGTAGGTTATCCAACAAACAAGTCAATGAGGTTTTGTGACACGAACAGCAGTGGATCCAATATTGGCGTAGCAGCAATTATGGGAATCTTAGACATTACTGCCGAATTAAATAAAGGCGTGTTAACTGTCATAGTGCCAAAAATACCTGTTAAAGAACAAACAAAGCGCCGCATTGAAGTGAAATAATCGCAGCGGCTCGCCCATCATAGAGTGGGTGGGCCGTTATTTCATCTCAATTCATCTGACTTTTTTGATACTTGCAGTATCCTCGGACATGTTAACCAGCTCTTGGTGTGTTGAGCATGCGTTGACTACCGAGCAAAAACTGCAAACATATTGCGTGATTCGTTTTAAATCACTCACCCTTACATGAGAACCTTCGACACTCACGCCTTGCGCTTTTAATTTGACAAGCGCACGGGAAAAAGTTTCTAACTCTATCCCTAAGCGCGAAGCAATCAGTGTTTTACTGTAGGGCAAATCAAAACTACGATGATCAAAGTCATACAACACACAAATACGCTGTAGAAAACAAGCAACCATTTGTGCAGCCGATAAAGTCGCCTGATGCTCAGCTTCTACTTCCGCCAAGTGGGCTTGTTTTGAGATAAGAGAAAGTAAATTTAACGCAAACGCAATATGTTTCTTTGCTGTGTTTTTTAACCAAGCAGCTGAAAAAACCAATACCGTCACTTCATCAATGGCCTTGGCACTGGCGCGATGATGACGACAAGCATCCATAATTTCACTTTCACATAAGGTTTGGCCAACCCTGAATAAATCAATGGTTTTCTCACTTCCATCGACATTTTCTCGATACAGTTGCACAAGACCAACTACCACAATATAAAACTGCGCTACCGCTTCACCATGACGAAAGAGTATTTGCCCACGCATATAATGACGCAAACTACCTTCGACTAATAAATCATCCCTGTCTTTCTCCGTTAAACCAAAAAACAAGGACATGTCTCGAACACTATTGGGCAGTAACATAGGTGACATGGGCACTCTCGTATCTTAAAAAAGTAGAAAAACCCGCCGCATAGAGTACTGGTGAAAAGCAACCTATTTCAAGTGATTTGATTAGGATCAAATGCTTTTCCCCATTCTACAACTAGTATGGCGCTGAGCATTCACACTATCAGGAGGAAATCATGCAACAGAGGATTGATCAAATCATACTGCGCATAACGCAAAGGTCTCACCTCCTGAACAAGACATGCAACCACGCAACGAATATTTTTCTTCCCTGCTCCCTTATCTGCTAAAAGAGGCTTCACTTTATTAAAATTCAATAGTCGATCATTGACTTGTTCTGCAGACTTAGCTTCAATGAGCTGCATCTCTTGGCCGTTTTCAATGACAAAATCTATTTCAACTGCATTCTGATCTCGATAAAAAAATAGATTTTTATTGGGCACACAATCGGTTGTTTTAACAATTTCGTTAAAAACAAAATTCTCCCATAACTGACCTCGCTGAGCGTGATGATACCAAGCATTAAAATGATGCACATGTAATAAATGGCTTAATAAACCCACATCTGAAAAATAGAGTTTGGGCGCTTTTACCAAGCGTTTATTGATGTCGCCATAATAAGGTGACAGCAAACAGATAATTCCGCTGGTTTCTAGCACATTAAGCCATTGCTTCACTGTATTAGCAGATACCGCTAAATCTTTTGCCATATCGGTGTAATTAATCAACTGGCCTACTCGCGTAGCGCAAACAGTCAAAAAGCGTCGAAAATCTCTCAGATTATTGACCCTAATTAATTCACCTAAATCTCGTTCCAAATAGGTTTGCACATAATCAGAAAAATAGGCTTCCACATGAATCTTTGGATTTGCCCAAATTTCAGGATAACCGCCTTTCCACAATAAATCCGTTGCATTTTTCTTAAAGGAAATTTTAGCGCGCCTTAATTCTTTGGCGCTTAATGTTTCCAAATGTAGAATACTAATACGCCCAGCTAAACTTTCTTGCACTTGTCTCATCAAAGAAAAACGCTGACTGCCAGTTAAAACCCAATGACCATAAGCTTGCCTATTTTGATCCACCAAAATTTTAAGCTCTCTGAACAGACTAGGCGCGTATTGAACCTCATCTAAAATAGCTTGCTGATCTTTGAGTTGTTGAAAAAAATAGCTGGGATTTTCTTCTGCCTCTGTGGCTACGGCTACTTTATCTAGAGTAATATAGCTCGCTTTAGGCAGCAGCCTTTGCAACAAAGCACTTTTCCCCGTTTGACGGGCACCCGTCAACAACACAACGGGGCGGCTTGCTAATGCTTGCTTGATGCTAGAGGTAAGATGGCGTTCAATCCACATAGGCAGCTCATATTATACTTAAGATAACCCTAAGTATAACTTCAGATTATCTTATATTCAATTGCTTTGTATTTACGCAATAGCGCCGAGTCACCCAGAAAAGGAAAATTTCTCAATGCACTCTACTCCAATAACACCGATAAATACTGACACCGCCAAAGATCCCATCTGCGGCATGGTGGTGGATAAAAATACTGCATTAAAAACGATTCTAGGTGATCGCAGTTATTATTTTTGTAGCAACGGATGTCAACGCACTTTTGCAGCACCAGAAGCCGAATTACAATCACTAAAGAAACGCGTCGCTATCGCCATGTCAGGTATTTTGGCTTTGGCTTTATTACGCGCTAGCGCCTTTTTATTTCTTGCTTCCGGCGCTATGGTGATGAGCTGGGCGCCGATTCCGAATTTACCCTGGTTCACTTGGGGGGTATGGTTATTTATTTTGGTCACTCCAGTGCAATTTATAGGTGGCTGGGGGTTTTATCGTGGCGCATTTAATGCGCTAAAAAATCGCGCGATCAATATGGATTTACTCATCGCCCTCGGCACCAGCGTAGCGTACTTTTATAGCGTGATAGTCATTTTCGCACCGGAATTATTACCGGTTAAAGTTACTGAACGTGATGTGTATTTTGAAGTTTCTGCCGTCATTATTGCTTTTGTCTTGCTCGGTAAATATATGGAAGAATTAATTAAAAAAAGATCTTCTGCCGCTATCCGAAAATTAATGGATTTGAAACCTGCTACCGCGCATGTTTTACGTAATGGCCAAATCATGGAAGTGCCAGCAGACACGCTATTAATTGATGATATTTTTATCGTAAAACCCGGCGAAAAAATTCCCACCGATGGATTAGTACAGGAAGGCGCTTCTTTCGTGAATGAATCTATGTTCACTGGCGAAGCGATGCCGGTAGCTAAACAAGCCAACGCAACGGTAATTGGTGGCGCCTTAAATCAAAACGGTACACTGACAATTAAAGCCACTCGCATCGGCGCTGAAACTACTTTAGCTCAAATTATTAAATTAGTCGAAACGGCACAAACCACTACCGCACCCATTCAACGGCTCGCCGATTCAGTGACGAAATATTTTGTGCCCAGCATTATTATTACCGCATTTGTCGCTTTTTTTGGTTGGTGGTTAATAGGCAACTTTCCACAGGGCTTGTTAGCTTTTATTGCGGTGTTAATTATTGCTTGCCCTTGTGCACTCGGCATTGCAACACCTGCTGCATTAATGGTGGGTGTTGGCAAAGGCGCCGAAGCAGGTATTTTAATTCGTGGCGGCGAAGTATTAGAGCGCGCTATGAAACTTACCACCATTGTGTTTGATAAAACCGGCACTCTGACGCAAGGTAAACCAATAGTCACCGATATTATTCCTGCCAATAATTTTTCCGCAGAACAATTATTAATTTTCGTCGCTTCGTTAGAATCACGCTCTGAACATCCGTTAGCAACGGCGTTAGTGCAAGAAGCACAAAATCGAATGCTGACCTTATCAAAGCCAGAAAATTTCAGCGCAGTGCCCGGACAAGGTGTGCGAGGCCAAGTAGATCATCACGCTATTCTGTTAGGCAACAGACGCTTATTCACCGAACATAAAATAGAAACTCTCTCATTAGAAAAATCCTTACTGCAATTAGAGCAAGCAGGAAAAACCGCCATGCTCATCGGCATTAATCAACAACTCGCAGGTATTGTCGCGGTGGCTGATAGTTTAAAACCCGACGCACAAGAAACCATTACTCAATTGCATCAGCAAAAAATTAAAATCATTTTACTCAGCGGTGACAATCAGCGCACAGCACAAGCCATTGGTCAACAATTAGGAATTTCACAAGTCATCGCAGAAGTATTACCCGCTGATAAAGCTGCGGTGATTCAATCATTAAAAGATCAAGGTGAAGTTGTTGCCATGGTAGGCGATGGCGTTAACGATGCGCCGGCATTAGCCACTGCAGATATTGGCATTGCCATTGGCTCCGGCTCTGATGTAGCAAAGGAAACCGGCAATATTATTTTAATGAAAAATACTGTCAGCGATGTGTTAGTGAGCATTCAATTATCGCGAGCCACTATGCGGAAGATTAAACAAAATTTATTCTGGGCATTTTTCTATAATATTATCGGTGTGCCAGTTGCTGCATTGGGTTTATTAAATCCGATGATTGCAGCAGCTGCAATGGCATTAAGTTCTTTATCCGTTATTGTAAATTCAGCGTTGTTGAAGCGATTTAAAGTATAGATTCCCCCGCGTAAACGCGGGGTGCTTACCGTTACAACATAATTACCTAGCCGCATTATTTTAAAAATAATTCATAGGCAGAGTTATCATTCTCTTCCCAGCAAGGATAGTGTTCCAATAAATTTCTCAATGTATCTACTGATTCACCACCAGGCAACACTTGCAAACCCATAAGAATACGACCATAGGCTGCGCCATGATTACGGTAATGAAATAAACTGATATTCCAGCGTCCACCAAGTTTTTTCAAAAAATCCAGTAAAGCACCAGGACGCTCAGGAAATTGCACACGAAATAATTCTTCATGCCCTACTTCGGGAGCTCGACCACCGACCATATAACGCACATGCAGTTTAGCCATTTCATTATCGGACAAATCAGTCACTGAATAACCAGTCGCTCTCAATAAATCTAACAAGGGCTGTAATTCCAGACTTCGATTATGACATTGAACACCCACAAAAATATGCGCCTTTTGATCATCGGCGTAACGATAATTAAATTCAGTGATATTTCTTCGACCCAACAATTCACAAAAATGTAAAAAACTACCGGGTTTTTCCGGGATTTCTACTGCCAATAACGCTTCTCGTTTCTCACCCAATTCAGTGCGTTCAGCAATGTGTCTCAAGCGATCAAAATTGACATTAGCACCACTCACAATAGCAACCCAATGACCTTTTTTTTTCGGATAAAGTTCTGCATATTTTTTTAGACCTGCAATCGATAAAGCACCCGCTGGTTCAGCAACCGTACGCGTATCTTCAAAAATATCTTTAATCGCTGCACAAATTTCATCGGTAGAAACCGTTATCACATCATCAACCGACATAAATTCTTTCACGATTCGAAAAGGCTCTTGACCAATTTGCGCAACAGCAACACCATCGGCAAAAATGCCAATTTCCCGCAATATTACCCGTGGATTAGCTTGCAATACTGGATCTGTTATTGCTGTTAATGCCGCTTTTAAACAAGCGGATTCCTCAGATTCCACGCCAATAATTTTAATTGCTGGCTTGACTGATTTCAGATATACCGCAATGCCGGCTAACAAACCGCCGCCACCGACAGGAATAAAAATTGTATCGATATGATCTAATTGCTCAACTAATTCTTTCGCAATGGTACCTTGACCAGCAATGACTGCTTCATCATCATAAGGATGTACATAAATTTGATTTAATTCTTGCGCCAATGCTTGCGAATAGGGTAAAGCTGCGGAAAAATTATCGCCATGCAACACCACCGTTACCCATTCAGCACCGTGTTGTTTGACGGCAGCTACTTTAATTTCTGGTGTGGTTTCTGGCATAACAATTGTTGCCTTCACGCCCAAAGTACGCGCAGCAAATGCAACACCTTGAGCATGATTACCTGCAGAAGCAGTAATAAAACCGTTTGCACAGACTGCTGCCGTTTCACTTTCTTGCAGCGCTGCCATTTTGTTAAAAGCACCGCGCAACTTAAATGAAAAAACGGGCTGTAAATCTTCACGCTTCAGAAAAATAGATCGGCCTAATCGTGTCGACAAGTTAGGCGCCAGCGTTAAGGGTGTTGTCAGCGCAATATTTGCTAAACGCTCACTGGCTTTATCAATAGCTGAAAGATATTTTGGCATAAGTGCTTAAAACCCATCGTGTAAATCTTATAGAAGAAGTGCATTCTAACAAATTTATCAAGAATGCGTCTTTATGATTTTTTAAGCTAAAGGCGACTGACGCGGCTGTGTTGAGGTTTAACAAGCATTTTTTATTTGAGCTTGATATGATTTTCATTACCGCAATGAATACACAGGACAAAGTGGAGTTTCCTCAAATCATGTCGCAACCTATTTCACTATTGCAGATAGATGATATCGAGGACCATCAAACGCAAGAATTTCAGCTTGATGCACAAGCTTTATTTGCCGTGAAGAAAGATGGGCAACTTTATTTATATGAAAATACTTGTCCACACCTGCAAATTACATTGAATTTTACGCCAAACCAATTTCTCGACCAAGAAGGCTATTTTATTATGTGCGCCAATCACGGCGCACTTTTTGAAATTGAAACCGGACTCTGTATTTCAGGACCTTGCCTAGGAAAATCACTAACTAGGATACCCTTTGAAATACAAAATGGACAACTACAAATCAAAGTAAATTAACCGGCAAAGATTTTTCTAAATAAATGGTTTCTGGTGAAATGGAAGCACCATAAGCTAAAATTTCTACGCCAACATTCGCCGCACAGCGCAACATTTTTCCATAAGCAGGATCAAGATCATCTGCCGGTGCAACAGATTGAATACCCGTATGCTGAACACAAAAGAATAAAACTGCACGCTCACCTTGCTGCACTCGAGATATTAAAAATTCTAAATGTTTGATGCCTCTTGCTGTTTTCGCATCAGGAAATAAACCAATGCCCTGCCCAATATTTAAGGTGACACTTTTCACCTCAACCCAGCAGACCGGTTTTCCAACAGCGCTTAACTGAAAGTCAATGCGAGTTTTTTGTTCGGCAATCATCACTTCAGCGCGGATCTCATCATATTCCATCAATTCAATGATCAGGTTATTCTGCAGGGCTTCTTTCACTAAGGCATTAGCACGATGGGTATTAATACCAATGAAAGATTGATGCATTTCAATCAGCTCCCAAGTGCAGGGATATTTTCGGCTGGCCTGCGTTGAATGAGAAAACCAAACACGGCTCCCTGGTTCAGCGCAGTTTTTCATCGAGCCAGTATTGGGACAATGTAAGGTCACAATGGCACTGCTCGGTAATTCCACATCGGCTAAAAATCGTTTGTAGCGCCGAATCAAGAGTCCTGGCTGCAATGCGGGAGAGAATTTCATAATATGCCTTTAACAAAACTGTGTCTTAATAAGCAACGTTGCTCTCATTATTGAATAACCTGAATCATGCTGAAACACACACATCCGACCTTATCCGCACTCCTACGATTGATTCGTATGGATCGCCCCATTGGAACTTGGCTATTGCTCTGGCCAGCACTTTGGGCTCTGTGGACAGCCAGCAGAGGTTGGCCAGAACCACGCTTGCTGGTCATTTTTATCTTGGGTGCATTTTTAATGCGCTCTGCAGGATGTGCGATCAATGATTTCGCAGATCGTCATCTTGATGGGCATGTGCATCGAACACAAGATCGTCCGCTGGTGATGGGCCAATTAAGCCCTAGCGTTGCGTTGGTGACTGCGGCAACGCTGAGCATACTCGCTTTTGTTTTAGTATTGTTTACCAATGCACTGACCATTGCTTTGTCCTTTGTCGCAGTCTTGTTAGCTGCTGTGTATCCCTTTATGAAACGCTATATGCCCCTACCTCAAGCCGTATTAGGTGCAGCGTTTGCTTGGAGCATTCCGATGGCTTATGCCGCAGTCACATCTCATATTACACAAACAGATTTGTGGCTCATGTACGGATCAGTGTTATTGTGGACATTGGCTTACGATACCCAATATGCCATGGCAGATCGCAGTGATGATGTGAAAATCGGCATTCAATCTTCTGCTATTTTATGGGGTCAAGCAGATATTTGGATCATCGCTTCACTGCAACTCTTGGCCTTAATGGGATTGCTGCTGATAGGCCAAAGATTACAGCTCAATGTGATGTTTTCCTTAAGCTTACTCATGGCCGGCTGTTTTTTTGGATATCAATTCTGGCTGACGAAAAATCGCCAACCTCAGCAATGCTTACGTGCCTTTAAAAACAATCATTGGGTCGGCGCGAGCATCTTCATGGGCTTGTTATTGAACTATATAGGATGACCAACATGAGCAATACCACTCGGGTGATGATCGTTGATGATGAGGCACCGATTCGAGACATGATCTGCATGGCACTGGAATTAGAGGGATTGAAATGCTTACAAGCAGCCGATGGCCTCGATGCTTATCAAAAAATTCTGGATCAAAAACCTCATATTATTTTACTCGACTGGATGTTACCTGGGATGACCGGCATCGATCTCGCCAGACGATTGCGTCGTGAGTCAGTTACCGCTGAATTACCTATTATTATGCTGAGTGCAAAAGGCGAAGAAACAAACAAAGTGATGGGGCTAGATTGCGGCGCAGACGACTATATGGTGAAGCCTTTTTCGATGAAAGAATTAATCTCCCGCATTCAGGCGCTGCTACGACGCAGTTATGCGACACACAATAGCAAGCCTGTCACTTTCGACGGCTTGATATTAGATACCACCAGCCATCGTATTACTGCCCATGGGCAAACCCTGAACCTCGGCCCCACCGAACATCGATTACTGGCTTTTTTGATGGAACATCCGGAACGCGCTTATTCACGCAGCCAATTATTAGACCATGTTTGGGGCAACAATATTTATATCGAAGATCGTACCATTGATGTACATATTCGACGCTTACGGCAACTTTTAGCGCCTTTTCATTACGAAAACTTTATCCAAACGGTACGCGGCGTAGGGTACCGCTTTTCTACCAAGCAATAACTGATCACAGGATCAAATAGCACTTTTACAAGGGTACTCGATATAATGTGCCGTCACCTCGTCGACTGAAGGATATCCTTTGACACCTGAAAACCCATGGCTGAACAGCATTGGCATCCTAATCCTGGCTACAGGGGTTGCAGGGATGACCAGTTTTTTGCTTGGCTACTCCATCACGTTAGGGATGTTGCTCAGCTTATCTGGTTATCTCATTTGGATGTTACGCCACCTCTATCGATTTGAACGCTGGCTACAAAATCCAGTGCTCAGCGATGCACCAGAAAGCAGAGGATTATGGGGGCGCATTTTTGATCGTATTTATTTACTACAAAAAAAAGAAAAAGCTGCCCGTAAAACGCTACATCAAGTCATCAAACGTGCTCAAGATTCTACAAACACTCTGACGGATGGCGTCGTTATTCTAGATGAGCATGGACTACTAGAATGGTGGAACCGAACCGCAGCGAAATTACTGAATCTACGCACTCAAGATCGTGGACTCATGTTGACGCATTTATTACGTGATCCTGCGTTTAAACAGTATTTTGAAAGTGAAACGTATCAAATACCTTTAGTATTAACCGCTCATAACAAACCACTCGAATTTCACGTAACACAGTTCGGCAAAAATGAACGCCTATTATTAATTCGTGATATTTCTCATCTACAGCAATTAGAAAAAGTTCGTACCGATTTCGTTGCCAATGTTTCCCACGAATTACGCACACCACTCACCGTATTAAAAGGGTACGTAGAAACCTTTCTGCAAATCGATCACACACTGCATCCCACACTCAAACGTGGTCTTGCGCAAATGCAAGAACAAACACAGCGGATGGAGGCCTTAATTACCGACTTGTTATTACTGTCTAAATTAGAAAGTAGCCCACCGGTAAGAACAGCAACATCTATAGGATTGACATCTTTGCTGACTCGAGTGATGGCAGAAGCGAAAGCAATATATCCCCATAAAGAACATTCTTTCGAGCTCTCCGTAGATGCTCGCATTCAGTTATTAGGTCACGAAGAAGAATTGCACAGCGCATTTTCTAACATGCTCATTAACGCGGTGAAATACACACAAACACACGGCCATATTCAGCTACAGGCCTTGGTACATGAACAGGAAGTATGGGTGGAAGTCATTGATAACGGGCCTGGCATTGATCCAAGTTATACTCCTCGATTGACTGAACGATTTTTTCGCGGCGATCCAAATCGTACTCAACAAATTTCTGGCACTGGATTAGGGCTTGCGATAGTCAAGCACATTTTAATTCGTCACGAAGCGACACTTGAAATTATCAGTCGACCAGGGCAGGGTAGTTGCTTCCGTTGCCGTTTTCCTCAACAAAGTTTTGAACTTTTACAAACAGCTTCAACAAAATATCCCACTGCGCTCGCCCCACAAGAATGACTTAAAAATCTCAATCTCGAAAATTATCAAACTGCAATGGCATCTCTATTTTTGATTCTTTTAACAAGGCAATCACTTGCTGTAGATCATCGCGTTTTTTGCCTGTTACTCTAACCTTTTCGCCTTGAATAGAAGCCTGCACTTTAATTTTCGAATCTTTAATCAATTGCGCAATTTTTTTGGCCAATGCGCTTTCTATACCTTCCTTCACCGTCACTTTTTGACGGGCTTGATGAATTGCAATTTGGGCTGTTTCTGATTCAATACAGCGAATATCGATACCTCGTTTAATTAATTTAGATTCTAAAATATCTTTTAATTGCGACAGTTGAAAATCAGCTTCTGCAACAAGTGTAATTTGATTTTTCTCTTGTTCAAAGCAAGCCTTGGTTCCTTTAAAATCAAAGCGCGAAGTCAATTCACGATTGGCTTGATCTACTGCATTGGTTAACTCTTGCATATCAAATTCAGAAACAATATCAAACGAAGGCACGATGAGCTCCTTAATTTCAGTAGTGAATGAGTGGGATAACCTTGACCCTCTCGAAAAAACCCTGGAGAATTCAGCTTCAATTTCAGAAAACCTTTTGGCATCTAGCATCCGCTTTTTTCCTCACAACGGGTCAAGGAGTGTACCGTGAAAACATTGTTCAGGTTAGTATTTGTCGTCTCTATTTTAAGTAGCATTTATTTTTTCCTCGGCCCAGGCAAGCAGAAATTAGCTCAGCTGACCAAGACAGATCATTCAGAGAACATGCCCACTTTTCAAAATGACGCCTACATTAATGACAATCAAACCAGTCAGGAAACGCCAGAAAAAGTTCAGCATGATATTTTTTATCGCTGGCAAGACAGCAAGGGCATGTGGCATTTTTCCCAAATTAAACCGAAAAATGTAGCAGCGATTACAATGAAGGTGCACTCCAGCTCAAAAGGTTTATCTTTTGACACACTGAAAAATGCGTTGAGTGGCAAAACAGAGACAAATTCCGAAACTCAAGAAACAGAGAAATCCAATTCCACAGAAAGTGAGCATGAAACACCGAAGGAAAATGATAGCCTTTCAATGGAAAAACTGCTTAATTTAATACACGATGCCAAGCAGGTTCAAAATTTAGTTAATCAGCAGGCAGAAAAAAATCAGTCACAGTAAGCATTACAAGCTATCTAAAAGGGCTATTTTCTAAATAGCCCTCATTTTTTTGGAGAGAATATTTTTATGTCATCGTCCATGACCCATCGCGCAGTGAATGTTGCTCAACTATCTGGCAGGGCGCTAGATTATCAAATGTATTTACATGGCTGCAAAGTACTAGAACAGCCCAATAGCTTAAAAGAATTTGAAACAGGTTACGATCAAGGTCGTTATCATTTCAGTAGCGATTCCTCTCTATTATTAGGTTTACTCGAAAGCTATCGCTTTAATTTGCAATTTTTAGCAGGAGAATGGTTAGCTTCAAACACGCAAGCCAGTGTTTATTCTCCTTCGCCGCTAGAAGCAGTTTCTCGCTTGGTATTGCTGGTGAATTATGGCCCGCAGGGTGTGCCGCAACGTTGAGCGTTTATTTAATTTTTTTGGCAAAAAATTCCGCTAGTTTTTGATGATGAGCATCTGTGTGATGTAAATGCCCTTGGATGTTTGCCGCCGCTAACAATGCTTCGGATAAGGTTTGCTCAGCACTGGTTTTTAATAATTGTTTACTCGCGCATAAAACTGCTCTTGGATGCCGTGTGATACGATTCGCTAACCTTGTTGCCGCAGTATGCAATTCTGCTCGAGGCACTACTTGAGAAACAATGCCCCAAACTAAAGCCTGTTGAGCATCGATTGCATCGCCGGTCAAAGTCATTTCTGCCGCACGATGTAGACCGATTTTACGCGGCAAATGCCATGCGCCACCGTCTCCAGAAATTAAACCAATCTGAATAAAGCTCTCAGCAAAACGAGCCGTCGTTGCAGCAATAGCCAAATCACACATCAGCACCATATCAAATCCAGCCCCCACAGCAGGACCATTAACCACAGCAACAGACGGCACCTGCAAACGAGCAAGCGCTAATGGAATACGCTGAATACCCTTTTGATAAGCCTGGCTGATGTGTTCTGGATTACCGGAAAACATCCCTGCTCTATCGTACATTTGCCGAACATCACC
>JAHFSE010000037.1 GCA_023265895.1 Gammaproteobacteria bacterium | reverse complement strand
TGCTGCTGCCGTATTGATCGAAGCAGATCAATGCGCTGTTGCGCAATCTCATCATGGACGGTGGTTATTGCAAGCGCCTCGCTTGCGTAGCCATTTAAGCCAAATTGCCTCACGTTTTTTTCAGGAGCCCTCTCAGCATTGCACGGTGATTGGTATTACCGGTACCAATGGTAAAACTACCTTGTGTTATGTGCTTGCCCAAGCGTTGCAACAATTGGGGCACCGTTGCGCTATGATCGGCACTTTGGGGCAAGGGTTTTTGCATCAATTAACGGAGACAGCGAATACTACGCCGGATGCTTTAGCAGTACAGCGTCATCTGGCGGGCTTTGTTAGTCAGGGGGCTGAATATGTCGTCATGGAGGTGTCTTCTCACGGGATTGATCAAGATCGTGTGACAGCAGTGCATTTTGATACCGCGGTTTTAACGCAAATTGGTCGCGATCATTTGGATTATCACCAAACATTGGCAGCCTATGTTGCCGTAAAAACGCGATTATTTTGTTGGCCTGGTCTACGTCATGTCGTTATTAATGGTGACGATGCTTTTGCGGCGCATTTTCTTTCTGCGATATCGCCAGATATTTTATCTACGCGATATGGTTTGACTGCAGACTTAGATATTACTGCACAAGATTGGCAGCCAAGCGAAGAGGGCAGCTGTGCTTGGGTGGTTCGACGAGCAATTGAACAAGAATGTGCTTCATTACAGACGCTACTGTGGGGGCAATTTAATGTCTATAACTTACTGGCCGCTTTATCTGTATTGTTGGGGCTTGGGATTGACTTTAATCAAGCGCTGGACGTGTTAGCAGCAGTAAGTGCACCGCCCGGTCGATTAGAATTAGTGAGTAGGGATGGACAGGCGCAGCCTTGTGTTTTAGTGGATTATGCTCATACACCTGATGCATTAGAGGTAGTATTGAGCACCATTCGCCAACATTGTCGCCAGCGTTGGCAGCAAGGTGGACAATTAATTTGTATTTTTGGCTGTGGTGGTGAGCGGGATAAAGGCAAGCGACCATTAATGGGTGGTGTTGCTTCTGCGCAAGCGGACAAAGTGATTTTGACAATGGATAATCCGCGTAGTGAAGATCCTTTAATCATCATTCAGCAGATTCAAGCGGGCTGTGATGCCGCGATTGAATGCCAAGTGATTTTAGATCGTGGTGCGGCCATTGATCATGCGATTCAACAGGCGCAGCGACACGACGTCATTTTAATTGCGGGTAAAGGGCACGAGACAACCCAAATTATGGGTAGTCATTCTTTTCCTTCCGACGATCGAGTTTTTGCTCGGCGTGCTTTATCTAACTATTGGCCTATTGGATAGTTATTTTTTTCAGAGAATCTCTAGTTACCATTTCTCAATCAGTCATATTGGAATTTAGATTACAGTTAAGAAAAGAGAAAAACTGAATTTTTCAGTTTGACGATAAAATGGTTTCTGTCTTAATTATTACGGAGTTTTATTATGCGGTTAAGCGATGCAGCAATCGCTATGCAAGGTGAATGCTTGGGACAAGATCAAGATTTTTCTCAGGTTAGTATTGATACTCGGCAATTAACATCAGGTGACTTGTATTTTGCATTAAAAGGTCAGCGCTTTGATGGGCATGATTATGTGGCAGCGGCCTATCAACAAAAGGCTTGCGCCGCCGTGATCAATCGAGCTCAATGGCCTATTTTACAGCCCGTTATACAATCTTTGTTGGCACAGCAAAAAATGGCTGTCATTTTAGTCACCGATACGCGATTGGCGTTAGGTGCTTTAGCCAAAGCTTGGCAGCAGGCACATCCGATTCGGCGCGTCGCCTTAACAGGCAGCTGTGGCAAGACCACGGTCAAAGAAATGATCGCGGCTATTTTGCGAACATTAGGACCTGTGTTAGCAACCGTGGGCAATTTAAATAATGATATTGGCGCGCCTTTGACTTTATTGAAATTAACCCATGAGCACCAATACGGTGTTTTTGAATTAGGCGCGAATCATCGTGGAGAAATTGATTACACCAGCGATTTAGTACAGCCACAGATTGCTTTAATTACCAATGCAGATCGTGCCCACTTGGAAGGTTTTGGTAGCGTTGCACAAGTGGCGCAAGCGAAGGCCGAAATATTTAATCATCTGGTACCGCAAGGTATTGCAGTGATTAATATCGATGATCCCCATGGTAATTATTGGCGGGAATATTGTCGAGAAAAGCGCGTGATGACTTTCAGTGCAAAAATAGGTGCGCAGGCGGATTATCAATTAATTGCAAGTCAGTCTGCTGGTTATTTGGGTTCGCACTTAAGGATTCAAACACCGGCGGGTGAATTACAGCTAACATTGCCATTAATAGGGCGTCATCAGTGGGCCAATGCACTGGCCAGCGTTGCGGTAACCCACATATTAGGCGCCACGTTCGAACAAATTCGTTTGGCTCTGCTCACGTTAAAACCAGTACCAGGACGATTAAACCCCCGACAAATGACATTGCCTGGTACAGCAGATTCTTGTCTCGTGATCGATGATACTTATAATGCCAATCCTTTTTCTGTGCGTGCAGCCATTGATGTTTTAGCGGAATGTAATGCTCCTAAAATACTTATTCTGGGTGATATGGGCGAATTAGGTGACGCAAGCGCTGTTTTGCATCAAGAGATCGGTGCCTATGCAAAATCCCAGGGCATTGATGCCTTATTCGCTGTGGGGCATTATGCGCTGTATACCCAAAAGGGTTTTGGTAGTGATAGCATCGCTGTGGAAACCCAAGATCAATTGCGGCCCTATTTCAAGCAGATGTTAGAAAAAAAACCATCGGCTATTTTAATTAAAGGTTCTCGTAGCGCAAAAATGGAGCGTGTGGTGGAAGTTGTTTTAGCTTTTTCAGTTGCTGAACAGTCAATGAATTCTATCATTTCCTAGGGAGATCAAATTATGTTGCTCTGGATATCTCATTATTTAGCAGAATATTATCGTGGTTTCGGTGTGTTTCAGTACATTACTTTTCGCGGTATTTTAGGTGTTTTAACAGCATTATCTTTGTCTTTTTTATTAGGCCCTAGAGTGATCCAATGGTTGGCGCAAGCGCAAATTGGTCAAGCTGTACGCTCCGATGGACCAGCCTCTCATTTGAGTAAATCAGGTACACCGACTATGGGGGGTGCTTTTATTTTATTGGGTGTGATCATTAGTGTATTGCTGTGGGCAGATTTAACCAATCGTTATGTTTGGGTGGCTCTGGGTGTCATGTTGATTTTTGGTTGTGTGGGTTGGATTGATGATTATCGTAAAGTGATAGAAAAAAATTCTCGAGGTCTACCTGCTCGGTGGAAATATTTTTGGCAATCCGTTGCTGGTTTGGGTGCCGCCATTATTTTATTTGCAACCGCGCAACATGCGTCTGAAACCGAATTAGTAATTCCCTTTTTAAAACACATCACACCTCAATTGGGGTGGGGTTATATTTTGCTTACCTATCTTGTTATCGTTGGCTCGAGTAATGCCGTGAATTTAACAGACGGTTTGGATGGGCTTGCTATTTTGCCCACGGTATTAATTGCCGGCGCCTTAGCTATTTTTGCTTATGTTTCCGGGCATGCGGAGTTTGCTGGTTATTTGCAAATTCCACATGTGCCTGGTGCGGGAGAATTAGTGGTTGTTTGTGCATCGGTGGTGGGTGCAGGGCTGGGTTTTCTTTGGTTTAACGCTTATCCTGCGCAAGTTTTTATGGGAGATGTGGGTGCCCTTGCTTTAGGTGCCTTGTTAGGAGTTGTTGCTGTGATGGTGCGTCAAGAAATTGTATTATTTATCATGGGTGGTGTTTTTGTCATGGAAACGGTGTCCGTTATTTTGCAAGTTGCTTCTTTTAAATTAACGGGGCGAAGAATTTTTAGAATGGCGCCACTGCATCATCATTTTGAATTAAAAGGTTGGCCAGAGCCTAAAGTCATTGTGCGATTTTGGATTATTACGGTGATTTTTGTCTTAATTGGTTTAGCTACATTGAAATTACGTTGATTGATTTTTAGGAAGTAGTTATGTCTGATCCCATCACGATGCATCAACAGAAAAAAAAATATCTCGTGGTGGGTTTGGGAATAACAGGATTATCTTGCGTACGCTTTTTAAAAAAGCATGGGCATGAGGTCACTGTGATGGATTCTCGCGCCCATCCTCCTGGGGAAGCAGAATTAAAACAATATGGTGCTGATGTTGTATTGCACACGGGAATTTTTTCCGATGCACTCATTGAGCAAGCAGAAGAAATTATTTTAAGCCCTGGCATTCCTTTATCAAATCCTTGTTTTCAGCGTGCTTTAGCGAGAGGGCAATCTATTGTTGGTGATATTGAATTATTTTGTCGTCATGCGAAGGCGCCAATTATTGCAATTACAGGCGCTAATGCGAAAAGTACGGTCACTGATTTAATGGCAACGGTGATTGCTCAATCAGGATTGCGTGTGGCGATGGGAGGTAATATAGGCGTCCCAGCATTGGACTTGTTAGATCAACCATGGCCAGATTATTACGCGTTAGAATTGTCGAGTTTTCAATTGGAAACAACTTATTCTTTATCCGCAAGGGTTGCTTGTATTCTTAATATTACGCCTGATCACATGGATCGTTATGATTCTTTGCAAGCTTATCAATATGCCAAGCAGCGCATTTATCAAGGTTGTGAAATAGCAGTATTCAATCGAGATGATCTGCTAACAAAACCATTAAATGCGGTGACCTCCGTGAGTTTTACTGCCGGCCGGCCTGCTGTGGGTGAATGGGGTTTACGTCAACAAGCAGGGGAATGGTATTTTGCTCACGGTGAGATTTGTGTGATGCCGGTGAAAACCTTAGCGTTAATTGGCAAGCATAATCAGCTGAATGCCTTAGCTGTGTTGGCCATGGCTAGTGCGCTGCATATTCCTTTGTCGGTATTAGAAAAAACTTTTGCAACTTACCCGGGTTTGCCGCATCGATGTCAAAAAATAGGTGAATATGCAGAGGTTGCTTGGTATGACGATTCGAAAGGAACCAACGTGGGCGCAACGCAAGCAGCCATTGAAGGTTTGGGTTCATCGATTCAGGGGCGTATTATTTTAATTGCTGGTGGCGTTGGAAAGGATGCAGATTTTTCTTTATTAGCAGATCCTATTCATCGATATGTTAGGAAAACCATCTTAATTGGACAAGACGGACCAATCATTGCTGCTTGTTTAGCAGAAAAACAATTTGTTTATGCTGCTACGCTAACCGAGGCAGTTCAGCAGGCTTATCGATTAGCGCAACCTGGAGATGCAGTATTGTTATCGCCAGCATGTGCAAGTTTTGACATGTTTAAAAGTTTTGTTCATCGTGGTGAAATGTTTCAGCAAGCTTTCTTGCAATTGCAGGAGGCTGATGATGAAAAGAAAACATAAGCTTTCTTTCTTTGAGCAAATGGTTGCGCATTTTTCTAATTTGACTACCTATCATGTCACACTCATTTTATTATTCAGTGTGATGATTTTGGTAGGTGTTGGTATTGTGATGGTTGCTTCTGCTTCCATGGATATTGCTCATAGCCAATACCAAGATTCTTTTTATTTTTTGAAACGCCATTTAGTTTATTTGATTTTAGGGATAGGCGCTTCAGTTGCGCTGTATCGTACACCCTTAGATTTTCTCCAGCGTAGTGGTGGAATATTATTTATCGTTGGTTTGGTATTATTGGTGTTGGTTTTAATTCCTGGCATTGGGCGAAAAATTAATGGTAGTAGCCGTTGGATACATTTGGGATTTATCACGCTACAAGCATCCGAGTTGGCTAAATTATTTGTCCTGGTTTATTTGGCAGGTTATTTAGTGCGTAAACAGGAAGAGGTGCGTCGTTTTTGGCGTGGGTTTTTGAAGCCGTTGCTGTTGTTGTTGGTGTTATTAATATTGTTATTGATGGAGCCTGATTTTGGTTCTGCTGTTGTCATTACTGCAACTGTGATGGGTATGATTTTTTTAAGTGGTGCCAAGCTGGATCAATTTTTATGGTTAGCCAGTGTATTTTTAGTTGCGGCCGTTTTTTTAGTGGTGTTAGAACCTTATCGTTGGCAGAGATTTATTGCATTCACTGATCCTTGGGCAGATCAATATAATAGTGGTTATCAATTATCACAAAGTTTAATTGCCTTTGGTCGGGGCTCTTTTTTTGGTGTGGGTTTAGGAGAAAGTGTACAAAAATTATTTTATTTGCCAGAGGCACATACGGATTTTGTTTTTGCTGTTTTAGCGGAGGAATTGGGTTTATTGGGTGTATGGGTCGTGATTTGCTCAATTGCCGTGTTAATTATGTGCGCTTTTAGTTTGGGGCGTCGTGCTGCACAAGTGGGTTATGATTACGGCGCTTATTTGTGTTATGGCATTGGTTTATGGTTGGGTTTGCAAAGTATTATTAATATTGGTGTGAACATGGGATTGTTGCCAACCAAGGGTTTGACGTTGCCTTTGGTGAGTTATGGTGGAACCAGTTTGATTGTGAGTCTGATGCTCATCGCTTTGTTGGTGCGTATTTCTATTGAAATCCAGCATCGCCCCCTATTTAAAACAGCTGTGTCATCGCGTTATAAATCCATGTCTTCTGTCGCATCAACTGTAAAACGTCGGAGCATCAGTAGAGCATAGCTATGACAAAATCCCATCATGAAATGTTGAGGACTCAATCGATTGTGATTGCTGCAGGGGGAACTGGCGGCCATGTTTTTCCTGGTTTAGCCGTGGCTCGATTGCTTAAAAAAGAAGGTTATTGCGTCCATTGGATGGGAACGTTAGCTGGCCTTGAAGTAGAACAAGTACCTAAAGCAGGTTTTATTTTTCATCCCATCTCGGTGCGCGGCTTGCGTGGGAAAGGGTGGGTGCGGCGTTTAACAGGTTTTTATCAATTGGTGCTTGCAACTTGGCAATCTGTTTGTTTGCTACGTAAGATTCAGCCCATCGGTGTGTTAGGTTTAGGTGGTTTTGTTGCAGGTCCAGTAGGGTTTGCCAGTTGGATATTAAATATTCCGTTAGTGATTCATGAACAAAATGCTGTAGCAGGCATGACAAATCGGCTATTGGCTTTTTTTGCGCGACGAATTTTGACAGCGTTTCCCGCTGCATTTAAGCGGCCTGCATGGTTGAAGAAAGTGCAATTGTTAGGTAATCCACTCAGGGAAGAAATCTTAAATACAGCACTCCCTGAACAGCGTTGGCTCTCTCACGAAGGCGCATTGCGCTTGTTAATCGTGGGTGGTAGTTTGGGCGCCCAAGTGTTGAATGAGGTGCTCCCTAAGGCGGTAGCTCAGTTGCCATTGGAGCAGCGTCCAACCATTATTCATCAGACGGGGAAAAATCATTGGCAGACGACTGAAGCTTTGTATGCTCAGCAGGGTGTTTCAGCGCAAGTAAAACCATTTCTGGCCGATATGGCAGAAGTTTATGCATGGGCCGATTTGGTTATTTGTCGTGCGGGTGCCTTAACAGTCAGTGAATTGGCAGCGGTTGGTGTCGGTGCTGTATTGATTCCTTTTCCCTTGGCGGTGGATGATCATCAAACCAAGAATGCTGATTTCTTGGTTGCAGCAGGCGCTGCTTGTATGATCCCTCAGCGTGATTTAACGCCATCTTTGTTGGCGCAGTGTTTATCCGGTGCATTGAGTCAGCGTGCGTATTTATTAACTATGGCGCAGGCAGCGCGAAAATTAGCAAGACTTCATGCCACCGATGAAGTCACCGCAGCATTTTTAGAGGTTTGTTGTGATAAAAAATAACAGTGAAGCGAAGCAAATTGCGCGACGACTAATTGAAATTCCAGAAATGCGCCGCATTCGGAAAATTCATTTTGTCGGTATTGGTGGCTCTGGTATGTCGGGTATTGCCGAAGTGCTATTGAATCAAGGCTATCAGATTTCAGGATCAGATTTACGAGAAGGCATGAGTACCCGTCGGCTAGGACATTTAGGCGCAGAAATTTATATTGGCCATGTTGCCGATAATTTAAAGTCGGTAGATGTCGTGGTGATTTCTTCTGCGGTAGCACAGGATAATCCTGAAGTGGAAGCTGCACGTCATCATCGTATTCCCGTGGTACCAAGGGCTGAGATGTTGTCTGAGCTGATGCGTTATCGACATGGCATTGCAGTCGCGGGCACCCATGGGAAAACCACGACGACTAGTTTAATTGCAACCTTGTTGGCCGGCGGCGGTTTAGATCCTACTTTTGTGATTGGTGGTATTTTAAATAGTGCTGGTGCAAGTGCGCGATTGGGTGAAAGTCGGTATTTGGTCGCTGAAGCCGATGAAAGCGATGCTTCCTTTCTGCATTTGCAGCCTATGATTTCCGTTGTGACGAATATTGATATGGATCACATGTCAACTTACGGCGGTGATTTTGCCAAGCTTAAGGAAACTTTTATCAGTTTTCTGCACAACCTACCTTTCTATGGCGCAGCAGTGATTTGTATCGATGATCCCATTATTCGTGAAATTATAGATAAAATTACTCGCCCAACTATCACCTATGGCATAGAGCAGTCAGCAGATTATCAGGCGTATGATATTCAGCAAAACCAACAGTACATGCAATTTCAGGTGAAGCGTCCGGGTAATTATGCGCCTTTATCTGTGAGCATCAGCATGCCGGGGCGTCACAATGTATTAAACGCCTTAGCGGCAATCGCCGTTGCAACGGAAGAAGGGGTTTCGGATGAAGCCATTGGTGAGGCGTTGCGTCATTTTCAAGGCGTGGGGCGTCGTTTCCAGTGTTCCACTTTAATTGCGCCCAAAGGTCCAGTGATGTTAGTCGACGATTACGGTCACCATCCACGGGAAGTCCAAGCGGTGATTCGAGCCATTAAACAAGGCTGGCCAGATCGACGATTGGTCATTTTATATCAGCCTCATCGTTATACCCGTACCCGAGATTTGTATGATGATTTTGTGCAGGTATTATCTGAGGCCGATTTATTATTATTAATGGATGTTTATTCCGCTGGCGAAGAAGTGATTCCTGGCGCTGGTTCTCATGATTTATGTCGAAGTATTCGTCAACTTGGAAAATTGGATCCTATTTTTATTCCAGACGCGGAAATATTAAATGATATTTTGTCGAGTGTGCTGAAAGAGAATGATATCTTACTGACCCAGGGTGCCGGAAATATTGGCAGTATTGCACAACATTTAGCAGAGCAAGGGTTAACCTCCGTAGGTTGAAAAAATGAATATGGATAAACAAAAATTGGGTCGGGTTGCGGTATTAATGGGTGGTAATTCTAGTGAGCGTGCTGTGTCTTTGCGCAGTGGCGAAGCCGTTTATCAAGCTTTAATGGCGGAAGGCGTGAGTACGCAAAAAATAGATACAGGTGCGTTAGATCCTTGGGCTTGTGTGCAGCAATTAAAAACGTGCGACCGTGTATTTCTAGCGTTGCATGGCAGTGGTGGTGAAGGGGGCAGTTGGCAAGGTTTACTGGATTGTTTGGGGATTCCTTATACGGGCAGCCAAGTGAAAGCATCAGCGATCGCAATGGATAAACTCATGACAAAGCGGGTGTGGCAGAGTATTGGATTGCCCACGCCGGATTACGTTCAGGTTGTGCCAGACATGAAGCCGCAGCAATTAATTGCAAGGCTTGGTTTGCCTTTAATTATCAAGCCGGCTGAGGGCGGTTCAAGTTTAGGGATGTCGAAGGTCATAGAAATTGATCAATTAGAACAAGCCTGTTTAGCCGCGACTCAATGGGGTGGAGAGGTGATTGCTGAGCGTTGGATTCATGGTAGTGAATACACGGTGGCTATTTTGGATCAAACGCCTTTGCCGGCCATTGCATTAAAAACGCCGAGAGATTTTTACGATTACCAAGCGAAATATGAAGAACAAACCACACAGTATCAGTGTCCTTGTGGTTTGTCAGAAGCGGATGAGCGGGCGCTCGGTGAATTGTGTTTGCGTGCCTTTAATTCGTTGGGTTGTGTTGGTTGGGGGCGTGTGGATGTGATGCGTGATCAACAAGGTCAATTTTGGTTATTGGAAGTCAATACCATTCCTGGATTAACGAATCGTAGTTTAGTGCCTATGGCAGCAGCGCAATTAGATATTCCCTTTAATGATTTGGTACTAAAAATATTAGCAACTACTTTGCTAGATGTGCATC
This sequence comes from Gammaproteobacteria bacterium, assembly GCA_023265895.1. Taxonomy (GTDB): domain Bacteria; phylum Pseudomonadota; class Gammaproteobacteria; order Pseudomonadales; family JAHFSE01; genus JAHFSE01. The sequence goes on along the minus strand of JAHFSE010000037.1, from coordinate 6,447 downwards.
ACTAACTCTATACTCTGGTCGTCTTTCTATTTTACTTGTTCTATTTTTTAGCATCTATTGACCTGTAGTTATTTTGTGACAGGGAAGCGCGTCATGTTTTCGAGTAAAAAAAAACACGCGAGATATACCGCAACTGAGCCTGCGTATGCCAGGAATCGTCGAGCTCGTTTTGTGATGTATGGGTTGACGCTCATTCGTTGGATCAAATGGCCCAGTTTAACCAGTCGAGATAACGTCCATTCTATTGTCGGTGCTCAGCGTTCTACCAATGCACGGTCAGAAGCTGCCGGCCTTCCCCGCAGTGTTGTTCGATTACGTCAGCCCCATCGTTTGATGTTGAATAAAAAACATCGTAATGCAACGCGCTTGATGGAAGGGGAGTCAACTTATTTTTCTCACGCTCTTGGGCAAGGATCGATGCAATCCTCTGGTTGGCGTTATGGATTATTAGGTGTTGTGTTATTCCTTTTGGTTGGAGTTGGTTATGCAGTGCCTCAATGGTTGACTCGGTTTACCATTGAGCAAGTACAAATTATTTCGCCACTCCATTATGTCGCCCAAAAGCAAGTGACAGCTGCAGTAAATCCTTATTTGCATGTGGGTTTTTTTCGAGTGAATTTATCGGAAATTCAACATTCGATAGAAAAAATTCCTTGGGTTGAGACGGCGTCTGTTACTCGGCGATGGCCAGCAACGCTACAAATTTCTGTCACTGAGCGTGTAGCGATCGCTGTTTGGAATGGGGGATACCTGGTCAGCAAAAAAGGTGAATTATTTAAGCCGGACAGCATTCGATCTTTATCGACAACTTTGCCGCGTTTGAGTGGTGCCTTGTCGCAAGCGTGGTTTATTATGCGGCAATATCAGTTGATCTCTAGTATCTTGGTAAAGCAAAATTTAACGCTAACCTCTTTCGCTTTATTACCTTCCGCCTCATGGGTGATGCTGCTCAATAATGGTATTGAGCTGCGCGTAGACCAAAATCAAACGCTTAAAAAAATAACGCATTTTCTTGAATTATATCCGCGATTAAAGCCTATCAGTGAAAAAATTGCTTATGTTGATTTACGTTATCCCCATGGTGTTGCGGTGGGTTGGAAAAAATTAAAATAATTGAATTGATGAATTTCAGTCAAAAATGAAAATTGTTTTTTTCAAATTAAAGAAGAAATAACTCGATTATACTGCATGAGTTCAATAAAATTGTAAGTAGGTATTGCTATAACCTGATAATCTCCATGACGAACCTAGATTAATTAGTTTACTATTGGGCCCGCAAAAAATAGCGAATTTCACTGAAAATAACGTAGAATCCCAGCGTGAGGTGAATTTGGATATTTTGGTTTGTGGATTTTTTTGAAAATAAATGGATGGATTATAGCGTAAGGTTGGTAGTAAGGAGCTAGACAGGTGAGCAGAGGCGCCTATAAAGATAAATAAAGACTCTGTGCTTTTAATGATAAAAATATTTTTCGTCGTGCGTTACCAATCTATTTCGGTTGAAGGAATTAAAAAGGGAAATTGGCATTCGCCAATCGTTTTTTTGAGCAGCAATAGTGAGTAAACGTAATGTCGAGTTCAAATGCCAGTAATATGATTGTCGGTTTGGATATAGGCACCTCTAAGGTGGTAGCGATCGTTGGGCAAGTGCATGATGACGGTACCTTAGAAGTGGTAGGTATTGGTTCTCAACCCTCCAAGGGTATGAAAAAAGGCGTGGTTGTTAACATCGAATCTACGGTGCAGGCCATCCAAAAAGCAGTGGAAGAAGCGGAGTTAATGGCTGGGTGTCGCATTCATTCTGTATACACCGGCATTGCAGGTAGTCATATCAAGAGCATGAATTCTCACGGTATTGTTGCAATCAAAGATCGAGAAGTCAGTCATGCAGATTTAGAGCGCGTGATTGATGCGGCGCAAGCGGTTGCTATTCCTGCAGATCAGAAAGTATTACACATTCTGCCTCAAGAATATTTAGTCGATGATCAAGAGGGTATTAAAGAACCTTTGGGCATGTCCGGTGTGCGTTTGGAAGCCAAAGTGCATTTAGTGACTTGCGCAGTTAACGCGATACAAAACATTGAAAAATGTGTGCGTCGATGTGGATTAGAAGTGGAAGAAATTATTCTAGAGCAATTAGCTTCCAGTTATGCAGTCTTAACTGACGATGAAAAAGAATTAGGTGTGTGTTTAGTCGATATTGGTGGTGGTACAACGGATATTGCTATTTTTACGGGTGGCTCTATTCGACATACGGCAGTCATTCCCATTGCGGGCGATCAAGTGACCAATGATATTGCGATGGCCTTGCGAACCCCAACTCAAAGTGCTGATGAGCTAAAAATAAAATACGCTTGCGCATTAACGCAGCTGACCAGTTCAGAGGAAGTCGTTAAAGTGCCTAGTGTCGGTGATCGTGCAGATCGCAGTGTGTCTAGGAAAATGCTCGCTGAAGTCGTGGAGCCGCGTTACGATGAATTGTTCACCCTCATTCAAGCAGAATTAAGGCGCAGTGGTTTTGAAGAGCTGATTGCTGCTGGTATTGTTTTGACCGGTGGTTCATCAAAGATACAAGGCGCTGTTGAGCTAGCAGAAGAAATTTTTCATATGCCGGTGCGTTTGGGTAGTCCGCAATTAGGGGGGTTGACCAACGTTGTTAGAAATCCTATTTATTCAACAGGGATTGGTTTATTAATTTATGGCCAACGTCAGCAATTAGGCGAGTTTGAGCGAAGACAAACCCGTCCGAGCATGAGTTTATTCAATCGGGTAAAAAATTGGGTATCCGGTAATTTTTAATTGCATTTAAATATATGCAGTGAGGTGGGTAAGCAGATAGAATGCTGCCCAGAAGTTCGCAGACAGAATCTTGAACTGTGATTGTTTTTATATATTGTCAGTCGGAGTTATTTTTCCGTACGGATACTAGAGGGAGAAAGCAGAAATGTTCGAATTGGTTGACCACGAACCGCAAAATGCGGAAATCAAAGTAGTTGGTGTGGGCGGCGGTGGCGGTAATGCAGTTCAGCACATGCTTAATAATGGCGTAGACGGCGTCGATTTCATTTGTGCTAACACCGATGCGCAAGCCCTAAAAAGTATGACTGCGCGAACTATTTTGCAATTGGGCAGTCAAGTGACCAAAGGATTGGGTGCTGGTGCTAACCCTCAAGTAGGTCGAAATGCTGCGATGGAAGATCGAGATCGCATTCAAGAAGTGCTTGCAGGCGCTGATATGGTGTTTATTACTGCGGGAATGGGTGGCGGAACCGGAACCGGTGGTGCACCTGTGGTAGCTGAAATTGCCCGAGAAATGGGCATTTTGACCGTTGCGGTGGTGACCAAACCCTTTCCCTTTGAAGGCAAAAGACGTCTTAAAACAGCAGAGGAAGGCATTCAAGAATTAGCTCAGTATGTGGATTCCTTAATTACCATTCCTAACGAGAAATTATTAGCCGTGTTGGGTGGTTCAACTACTTTACTAGATGCTTTTAAGGCAGCAAACGATGTGTTGCTGGGTGCTGTTCAAGGGATTGCTGATCTTATTATTCGCCCAGGTATGATTAACGTAGATTTTGCTGACGTGCGCACTGTGATGTCAGAAATGGGTATGGCGATGATGGGAACGGGCGTTGCCATTGGTGAAGGTCGCGCTCGTGAGGCGGCAGAAGCTGCCATTCGAAGCCCATTATTGGAAGACATCAATCTGCAGGGTGCTCGCGGTATCTTAGTGAATATTACGGCGGGTGAAAGCCTTTCCTTGGGTGAGTTCTCTGAGGTAGGTGATACGGTAGAAGAGTTTGCTTCAGAAAATGCCACCGTTGTTGTGGGTACCGTCATTGATCCGAGTTTGGGTGATGAATTAAGAGTAACGGTGGTTGCTACCGGTCTTGGTGATCCTTGTAAACCCATGCGATCAATGGACTCTGCTGCTTTTTCAAGTGATGGTTCCGTGGACTACAAAAGTATGGATAAACCTACGGTGATGCGTCAGCAGACGGCAGCCAATAGAAATCGACGGTCAGCAGTGGCTGCAGTCGGTGCTGATACTCAAGACGATATGGAATATTTGGATATTCCTGCTTTTTTGAGACGCCAAGCTGATTGAACCTGTTTTGCTTCTCAGTTTTTTTGTTTTGTACCCGGGCTCTTAAGTCCGGGTGGTTTATTAGGCCACTTTTCCCAGCGCAGCTTGTCTGGTAGTATGCCCCCCTCTATGTTGAGATCCTGGGCAGTTTTTAAAAAAACTGCTTAAATTGGTCAATAGCGGATCCAGATTTTGAATTGAGGCTGAGATGTAATGACGCGACCTTTAAGACAAAGAACACTCAAAAATATTATTAAAGCCACTGGTATTGGTTTGCATTCGGGTAAAAAGGTCTATTTAACCTTGAGGCCTGCACCAGAAAACACCGGCGTTGTTTTTTCTCGTTTGGATTTAAGCCCCGTTGTTGAAATTCCTGCCCATGCGGAGCGCGTCACCAATACTTGTTTGTCTACTGGATTGAGCGCTAACGGTGCCGAAGTTTCTACCGTCGAGCATTTGCTATCTGCGCTGGCGGGTCTAGGGGTAGATAATGTTTATGTTGATTTAAGTGCTGCAGAAGTTCCCATTATGGATGGCAGTGCAGGGCCTTATGTTTTTTTAATTCAATCCGCTGGCATTCAAGAACAGCGAGCAGCCAAACAATTTATTCGTATTCGTAAATCAGTCAAAGTGACTGACGGCGATAAGTGGGCGCAATTTACTCCCTTTGATGGTTTTAAAGTGAATTTCAGCATTGACTTTGATCATCCTGCTTTTAAAACCCAGCAACAATCGCTCTCTATTGATTTTTCTAGCACCTCCTTTGTAAAAGAAATCAGTCGAGCCCGTACTTTTGGATTTATGCGGGATGTGGAAGCATTGCGTGCGCAAAATTTAGCCTTAGGTGGTAGTTTAGAAAATGCTGTTGTCGTTGATGATTATCGCGTTCTCAATGAAGGTGGCTTGCGTTATGACGATGAGTGCGTCAGGCATAAAATATTAGATGCGATTGGCGATCTTTATTTATTAGGCAAGGGTTTGATTGGTGAGTTTACTGGATATAAATCTGGACATGCCTTGAACAATACTTTGCTCAGAACTCTTTTAGCAACGGAAGATGCTTGGGAATTAGCGACTTTTACCGATGAAGCGCAAGCGCCTATTTCTTATATGAGACCTTGTCTTGTTGCTGAGTGATGATTGCGTTAGAAATTTAAAAAAGCCCCTGTATCAAGGGGCTTTTTTTTGGCTGTTATATTTATTCAGCGTGCTATTTTCGTATGCCTAGCCAATTTGAGTAAGGCTTTTTTAAGCATTTCGTCGCTCATACTCTCTGCTGTTTCTATGAGTAGTGCAGCATTATCCTTAGATAAAAGCAGAGGTGGCGGTAATTGACTGGTTTGATTTTTATTTTGGGCTGGAATCATTTTAATTCGAATGACTTGTTTTGTGTGAATTAAACCCTGTGCAATCAGCGTTTGTTGTAGTTGAGGAATGCTATAACGAATACGCGTTGCCCATGCAGAATTATCGATACTCAAAATTAAGTGTGATGCATTTAAATAACAAACTTGGCAATGTGGATGAGCCGATTCAGGTAATTGTTCGTGTAGTGCTTGAGTGATTGCCCGTAGTTGTTTCGCTTGCTGTAATACCTGAAGTTGTGATTCCTGTTGACGTAGCAATCTGCCTAACGAGCGAGAGGACTGTTTTAAAAAAATAGTCTTGGGTGTGTACATTAAAAATCACTTGGGTAAATTGCTTGAAAATCCTATGCTTCCAGTAAGTAGCACGAGAGAGTAGAATCCGCTGTCTCATTTTCCTCCATTCTAGAGTTTGACACAATTTTAAACAGACTCTTAATCATTTTGAATCGTAGGTAATCTCAGCATGTTCAGTTCATTGATTAAACTATTTTTCGGCACTAAAAATAACCGTGAATTAAAACGTATGGGCCGATTAGTCGCGCAGATTAATCAGTTGGAAGCCGATTTAATGCTGCTGACGGATATGCAATTGCGTGATAAAACGGCTGACTTTAAACAGCGCTATCAACAGGGTGAAACCTTAGAACAATTATTGCCTGAAGCCTTTGCCGTCGTGCGAGAAGCCAGTCGTCGTGCGTTAAGTATGCGTCATTTCGATGTGCAATTGCTGGGTGGAATTACCTTGCACGAAGGACGGATTGCAGAAATGCGCACCGGTGAAGGAAAAACCTTAGTCGCAACCTTACCTGCCTATCTCAATGCGTTGACTGGCTTGGGTGTACACATCGTGACGGTGAATGATTATTTAGCTCAGCGTGATGCCCTTTGGATGACGCCTGTATATGAATTTTTAGGCTTAAGCGTCGGTATTGTTTTGTCGCAACAACCTTCATCTGAAAAAAGAATTGCCTATGCTGCAGATATTGTTTACGC
>JAHFSE010000036.1:11298-16659 GCA_023265895.1 Gammaproteobacteria bacterium | reverse complement strand
AAGCCATTAGCCTGCTCAGAAACCGATTCAATTGATCCGCCTGCTGAAAATAATTTTGAATTATGATCGCCGAAATGATAACCGGATCCACCCCAACGGACACCTAAAGCTTTACCTACATCCGTATTCGCAACCACAATGCGCGCTTCAATTAATACCTGACGAACAGGTACATCTAATTTTGCAATCACACGATGTATTTGCTCAATAGAAGCCGCGGTATCATGAATCAGCATCGTATTCGTGCGCTCATCAACCGATACATTACCTCGACTGGATAAAACAGAGGCGCCCTCTTTCCCGCCTAACAAGCCTGCCAAATCTTTTGCTTTTGCATAATTGACTTGGATGAATTCTGTTTTTAAGGGCGAAAGTTCTTGTGATTGACGATTGGATTCTAATTCTGCTTTTTCTTGTGCAGCAATTTCATTGACTGGCGCAACTAATAATACGTTACCTACTTTGCGTTTATCTAACCCCTTGGCTTTCAATACCAAATCTAACGCTTGATCCCAAGGGACTTCTTTCAATCGCAGCGAAACTTTGCCTGACACGGTATCACTCGCAACTAAATTCACACCGATAAAATCAGCAATTAATTGCAATACCGCACGCACTTCAATGTCTTGAAAATTCAACGACAATTTTTCTCCGGTATAAACAAATTTTTCTTTATTACGTCGATTTAATTCTTCTTCAGTAATGGGTTTGACGCTCACAGTAAATAGGTTGTTAGTTTGATAAGCCATATATTCATAACGACCTTCTGGCTTAATCGTTATAATACTTTTTTTATCTTGATTCATCGCATCTACCGTTCTCACCGGCGTGTCAAAATCAGACACATCCAGTCGACGTTGCAAGCGATCAGCTATTTTTGCATTCAATAATTCCACTTGGATGCGTCCATTTTCTTCATGAACATCGATGCTGGTGGCAGGATTACTTAATTTCAAAATAACCAATCCAGCGCCTTGATCACCGCGACGAAAATCAATGTCTTGCACACGATCAGCAGTACGAGCAACAACGGAGGTGATTGGGTTATTTTTATCAGCAGTCATTGCAGGTGAGGCTGAAGTAGAGGGGTTACGACTGACGGTAATCATTAACTGATGTCCATCGGTACGAGCGGTATAATGTGCCAATTCAACTAATTCAATAATAACGCGAGTGCGATCTTTGGTTTGAACTACCGTTACGGCTCGAGCATTTCCATTACCCACCACAAAGTGTTTTTCAGTTAACCCATTCGTCACACCTAATAAATCTAATGCAATACGTGCCGGTTGATCGGTGGTATAACTTTTCATTTGTGGAGGCGCACCATCAAACTTTAAGGTTAACTCAACCTGATCACCGGGTAATGCCGAAAATTTTAAATCTGTTAACTGATTGGCTTGTGCAGAAAAACTCAACCACCACAAACCAAAAACCATGCTGAACAAATAAAAACTCTTGCTCACCCAACGCCGAGACATCAATAGACCAGGCATAGCGATTCTTCCCGTTGTGTTACTACTCATCATCCATCTCCCTACACCTCAAGGTCCTTTTGAAGGATGCAACCTCGACTACCAAGACTACTGTTGATTCTGTTGTTGATTTTTCGATGACGACGATTGCGCCTCACTTAACATTAAAGAACGAGGACGCTCAACCCATGCACCGGCATCCGGCACAACTTCGATTAAATCCACTGATTCTTCCGAAACTTTTACAATGCGACCGTAATTTTTACCTAAATAATTACCCACTCGAACTTGATGAATACTGCCAGCCTTATCCGCAATTAACGCATAAAAAACACCTTTTGCTTGTTTCAAACTGCCCACCATCGTTAAGGATTCAATCGTGTATTCTTCTAAGGGTTCTTTCATGCGTTTCAAATCAGGCTGTACTTTTTTGCCACTGGCTGGAATTTTGCTGAAATCGATACTCATCGGCGGAACAAAAGGGCTACGCAATGAAGATGCAGAATAAGCAAAGCCTTCATAAAATTTAAAGGTCGGTGGTTTTTCAATATCACCTTGCGGCCGTTGCTTAATTTGAGTTAATTGTGCTTGCAACGCGCTCACTGATTCTGCATCACTACACGCGGTTAAACCGACGATGCAAAACCCAATTATTACCTGTCGAAAACCATCATACATTGCTGTTACTTCCGCTCGTTGTATCGATAAGTTTTTGCCAAAATAGTCATTTTTAAAGCGCCGCTGGTATCTTTTTGATTTTCAGGCTCCAATGAAAAATCATGTAAAGTCACAATTCTTGGCAGCGCAGCAATCCCACTCACAAAATTAGCCAGTGAATGATAGCCGCCTGTTACTGTAATCTTTATCGGCAATTCAGCATAAAACTCAACTATTTTTTCATCGCCTAAATCAATAGATTCAAATTCCAATCCATTATCAACACCCAGCTGAGAAATATCCTCTAGCAACGCGGGGACTTCAGTATCGCTCGGTAATTGTTTAACTAAAGCACCGAAGGACAATTGCATGTCCGCATATTGTTTTTTCAATCTCGACAAATTAATAGATTGATAGGCATGCTTTTCATAATCAGCCAACATTGTTTTTTCTTGCGCTCGCTTGCTTTGTAATTCTGTCAACGCATCAGATAAAGTCATTTGATAGGTGAAAAATAACGTCAGAAAAAAAGCTAACGCCCAAATTGAAGTTTTCACTGCCGAGGGCCACATGCCCACATTGCTAGGATCTAACTCACTTAAACTATCGAAAAATTCCTGTACATTCACGAGCGTAATAACCTCACTGACGCTTTACCTGGATTGCAGGTAGCTTGGTTTCATCGGGAATATTTTCATTTGCATGCAAACTGAAATGACTACTCGAGTGTTCTCGAGTTTTATCTGTTGCAGTGACTTCTGCTAATACAGGATCTTTAAACCAAACAGCATTTGAAAAATTTCGCATCAAATGAGAAATTCTATTATTGGTTTCTGCAACGCCTTCTGCGTCAAAAGCACCGTCTTTTTTACTAAAACGCGTTAAATACACGCCATCGGGAAGGATATGCACAAGCTCGTCAAATTGATGCACGATGATCGAACGCTTACCTTGCAAATCTTGTATCACTCGCATTCTTTCAATCAGTTGAGCACGTTGTTTTTCTAATTCATTAATGGTTGCAATATCTTTTTGTAAAGCCGATTGTTCTTTCTGAATCAACAAATTTCTTTCCGTCTGTAATTGAATACGCTCACCAATATCCCAACGAATCAATACAATCGAAATGACCGCGAAGGCTACAGCAGCAACCAATATAATAAAGAATTGTTTTTTCAGCTCATCTCTACGCTGTTGTCGCCAGGGGAGTAAGTTAACGCGAGCCATTACTCAAAACTCCTCAAAGCTAAACCAATCGCAACCATCAATGCGGGCGCATCTTCATATAATTTAGCAGGACTGATACCCGGACTCACCGCAACATCAACCAAAGGATCAGCAACCGTCGTCGGTGCGCCTACTTTGTCTTCCACCATTTGGCGTAATCCTGCAATGGATGCAGTGCCACCGGCTAAAATAATTCGATCCACATGATTGTATTGGCTGGAAGAAAAGAAAAATTGCAAACAACGAATGATTTGCTGCACAACGGCATCTAAATAATGAGGTAAAACTTCGCTTTCATAATCTTCAGGAAGCCCTCCCCGTTTTTTAGCAAAACCAGCTTCCTCAAAAGACAATCGATAGCGTCGTTGTATTTCTTCTGTTAGTTGTCGTCCACCAAAAATTTGTTCTCGGGTATAAACCGTTTTACCTTCGTTTAATACCGTCAAAGTGGTGATGCTCGCACCAATATCCATCACAGCAATGGTTTGATGAAGACCACCGGGAATATGGTCTACCATTAAACGGCAAGCACGCTCGATGGCATAGGATTCCACATCAACAATTTTGGCAATTAAGCCACCAATGTCTAAGGCATCGGCACGTAATTCCACAGCTTCAGCTCGACAAGCGGTCAGCAAAATATCGACTTTATCTGGCAAATCTTCAGCTGGCCCCAATATTTCAAAATCCAAACTGACTTCACTTAATGGATAAGGAATATATTGATCGGCTTCAACGCGAATTTGGCTTTCTATTTCCTCATCGGTTAACACCGCATCCATGGGTAATAATTTTGTGATCACAGCAGAATTGGCAACGGAGGTAATCGCTTCTTTCACAGAGGTGCCGGATTTTTTTACCGCTTGACGGATAATATTTCCCAAGATTTCCACATCAGTAATGGTTTTCTCTACTACCAAACCAGGGGGTAATGGCTCCACTGCATAACTTTCAACGCAATAAACACCTTGATCAAAACTTATTTCCAATAGTTTTACCGCTGAAGAACTGATATCAATTCCCAACTTAGGCTGATTTTTTTTCTTGGGCAAAAAATTAAACACCATCCGCTACCTTGTCATATGTCCAGGAATTCTTATACAGTGACCGCGTGCCGTAGATACCTATCTTTGAGCTGTTGCCAGAACAAAGCAGGCACTTAACTCGGCGTTTCTCATGCGATCCCTGCAACCTACACGAACCCAAAAAGCCATCATTTTATGAAACATTTCATGCGATCTATTACTTGGATGCTCGGATTAAGTATGGCCGGGATTCTAGGAATTGCCTTAATTTTGAGCGCTACCACTTTATACCTTAGCCCGAATTTACCAACCGTCGACTCTTTGAGAGATGTAACGCTGCAAATACCGCTAAAAATTTATACAGCGGACAATAAACTCATCGCTGAATATGGAGATAAACGTCGAGAACCGGTGAAACTTAATCAAGTGCCTCCTTTATTTATTAGCGCGCTGTTAGCCGCGGAAGATAAAAACTTCTACCAGCATCACGGCATTGATTTAAAAGGATTGCTACGCGCCAGTTATGAACTCATTACCACAGGTCATAAACATTCCGGTGGTAGCACCATTACCATGCAGGTAGCCAGAAATTATTTCCTTACCAATCAGCAAACTTTTTCAAGAAAGTTTAAAGAGATTCTTTTGGCCATTAAAATAGAGCGGTTACTTGATAAAGAAGAAATTTTATCGCTCTATGTCAATAAAATTTATTTGGGTAATCGCGCCTATGGGATTGGTGCTGCAGCAAAAATTTACTATGACAAGGAATTATCAGAACTTTCCTTAGCTCAGCTGGCCATGCTTGCAGGTTTACCGAAAGCACCGTCGCGCTTTAATCCCGTGGTGGATCCTGAGCGCACATTGATTCGCCGCAATTGGATTCTAGAGCGAATGTATACGCTCAACTTAATTGATCAGCAGCAATATCAAACCGCTCGAGCAGAACCCTTAGGCGCTCATGTACAGACACAAGCGCA
>JAHFSE010000036.1:5756-11288 GCA_023265895.1 Gammaproteobacteria bacterium | reverse complement strand
GTTGCCGAAATGGTACGCCAAGAGCTATTCAAACGTTTTGGCGAACAAGCCTATGAAGCCGGTTATAGCGTCATTACAACCATTGATTCTCGCCTACAATCAGCGGCCAGCCATTCCATTAGCCAAGGATTATTAGCCTACGATCAGCGCCACGGTTATCGAGGCCCAGAAGCTAAGGTAGCGGTATGGGATGAGCAAGAAGATGCGATTGCCTACGCAAAAAGCGTGTTAGCACCTTTTTCTGACGTCAATGAATTAATGCCAGCGGTAGTCACACAAAGCCACGCTCGTGAGGCTCAAGCGTTGTTGAAGGACGGCACCGCTATCCAACTCAATTTAGAACAAGTACGCTGGGCCAGGAAATATCATTCTGAAGATAGGATTGGCTCAGTGCCCAAACAAGTCAGTGATTTGCTAAAAGCAGGCGATATCATTCGCGTGATTCCTATTGAAACGCAATCTAGCGATCCGCTGAAAAAACAGGTCTGGCGACTGGCGCAAATTCCAAAAGTACAAGGGGCTTTAATTGCGATTGACCCCAATACCGGTGCCATCCAATCATTAATTGGTGGCTTTAATTATCAACTCAGTAATTTCAATCGCGTCACGCAGGCCAAACGACAAGTAGGTTCAAGCATTAAGCCCTTTATTTATTCTGCCGCTTTATCACACGGCTACACCGCCGCTTCGATTATTAACGACGCGCCCATTGTTTTTCAAAATAATGATTTAGATCCTGGCTGGCGACCTGAAAATTCCACCGGCACTTTTCTGGGCCCTATTCGCCTACGCAGAGCGCTGTATGAATCTCGCAATTTAGTTTCGATTCGCCTACTCAATCAATTGGGTATTGATTATGCGCTCGATTATCTAAAGAACTTTGGCTTTGATACAACGCAATTTCCCAGGGATCTTTCTTTGGCTTTAGGTAGCGCTGAATTAACACCGCTCACCCTAGCTTCTGGATATACCGTATTAGCGAATGGTGGCTATAAAGTAGAGCCTTACTTCATTAACAGTATTCTCGATGCTCAAGGCAGAACGCTCTATCAAGCCAATCCAGCTAAAATTTGTCGCACTTGTCCTCGCCCTGGTAGCGAAATTGAAGATCCATCGGCTACAGCAAGCGCCGAAAATGCTTTCCTACTAGACGATCAACAAACACCGCCACCCCCCGTAGCAAGCAATCCAGCAATCGCGATGAATCAAGCACCGCAAGTCGTCGATGAAAGAGTGGTCTACATCATGCGATCGATGCTGCAAGATGTGATTACTCGAGGTACCGGCTACGGTGCAAAAGTGTTGGGAAGACGCGATATTGCCGGTAAAACCGGTACTACTAACGATCAAAAAGACGCCTGGTTTTCTGGCTTTAATAATAATTTAGTCGCTTCAGTTTGGATTGGATTTGATACGCCCAGCACACTGGGTCATGGAGAATATGGCGCTGATGCTGCGTTGCCTATTTGGGTAAACTATATGAGAACAGCACTAGCAGGCAAACCAGATGTACAGGCGCCCATGCCACCCGGGTTAATCACCGTTCGCATTGATCCCACCACAGGATTACGTGTGCCTACTGGACAAAAAAATGCGATTCCGGAAATTTTTATTGCCGACCGCCCACCCATCACCGGCACGGAAGCAACGTCCTCGTCCACAGCAGATGAAACCTCAGATGATCAGGCACCCGCAGCAGAGACAGAGACATCACCCACTACGCCACCACCTCCGCCCATGGAGCAATTATTTTGAACGGCGGCAGCTTACAGCCTGACTTAAGGTAGCCATAAAAAAAATACTGCCAGCAGCAACTACAATGGCGGGTCCAGCGGGAGCGTCGATGGTAATAGAAAATAACAACCCCATGAATATGGATAAACAACCGAACACCCCAGCAATAATAACCATTTGCTCCGGTGTTTTTGCCCAATACCGAGCACTGGCTGCAGGAATCACCATCAAAGCAGTAATTAATAAAATACCCACCACTTTCATCGCTAACGCCACCGTAATAGCCGTGAGCACCATGAGCACAAGCTGCATCCAAAATACTGGCGTGCCTTCTACTTGAGCCAATTCAACATCCAAGGTCATGGCTAATAAATGTGGCCACAACACCCATAAAATCGCTAAAACTAAACATACTGCACTAATCATCCAACTCAAATCCGCCCAGTGAACTGCTAAAATATCGCCGAATAAATAACTCATTAAATCCACATTCTGCTGGGTTACACTCGCCAATAATAAACCTAAAGCCAAAGAAAAATGGGCAATCACTCCCAATAAAGCATCACTGGAAATCATACGTTGACGCTGCAACAACATCAGCGCAATAGAAAGCACGACACAGACTCCCATCACCATGCCATTGACTGAAAGATGAAATAATAAACCTAACGCAACCCCTAATAGGGCGCTGTGAGATAAGGCATCACCAAAATAAGCTTGCTTACGCCAGATCACAAAAGCACCTAAGGGTGCAGCAGCTAAAGCAACCCAACATCCGCCAATCAGTGCAGGTAAAAATAAACTTAATAACAACATGATTTAAGATCCTGAAATCACGGTTTCAACATGACCGGATAAATGGTGCTGGTGATCATGATGATGCTGATAAACTGCCAAAGCTGGCTGAGGAAATGCGCCTAACAACTGTAAAAATTCAGGGTGCTGACGCACATCTTCAGGGCAACCAGAACAACACACATGATGATGAATACAAATAACACGATCAGTGGCAGCCATGACCAAATGCAAATCATGAGAAACCAATAAAATACCGCAATGCAATTGCTCACGCAGTTGACCAAGACGCTGATAAAAAGCCTGTTGGCCAACCATATCCAAACCCTGCGTTGGCTCATCCAGCACCAACAAATTCGGCGCTCTTAATAAAGCACGCGCTAATAACACACGCTGTAATTCACCACCAGACAAAGATTGCAAAGCAGCGGAAGCTAAATATTCAATCTCCAAGGTTGCTAACCAATAATCCACACCTTTGTATAATGCTTTTGGTGCACGAGCCATTTGCAAATACCGTCGCACCGTAATTGGAAATGTGGGATCCAGGGTAATCTTCTGTGGAATATAACCAAAGCGCACTTGAGGATGCACATGAATAGATCCAGAACTTGGCTTTAATAAACCTAAAATGATTTTCAATAAGGTCGACTTTCCAGCACCGTTAGGTCCAACCAAAGTCAAAATTTCTCCCGCGTTTAAATGCAAATCAATCTGACTCAAAATACTCTGTTGATTTATCTGAAAACTCACCTGCTTTAAATTTAACAGCGTTTCTGTTGTTTCAAACATAATTCAAGCAACCTTACGCTCATGGTAAAAAATAATCTTCCGGCAACGCAAAAAGAAACATCTTACGTGTTCGCCCAACGAGAAACCAGCATTGCCCAATAACAGCTTCCGCTTTACTCTTAAGATCCAAGCCCCTACTCTACGCCACACGACAAAACATCTTTGCCATCGATGCTTTTTTTATCTAGGAGGATTCATGATTTGCTCGCCGCGGAAATATACCTGGCCAATCATCGGTATTCTCTTGAGTCTATTTCCACTGTGCATTTCTAGCATCACTTTGGCTGCACCCGCCTCACTCCCTGAAGCAAAATCACAACTCACCCATCAACAATCTAAAATTAATAGCTTAAAGGAGTTGTTATCTCGTGCGCTCAAAATCAACACAAAAAATGAGCATGAATTAAAAACCGTTGAAGTTAAAATTAGCAGCCTACAAAAACAAATGACGCAAACGGAACAACGTGTCGCTCAACAACAGCAAGAACTTAAAACGCTAGAGAATCAGATCAGCGAATTACAAACACTGCACCAAGTACAGCATGCTGCTTTAGAAAAAAATATTCGCGCTGCTTATCGCCGTAATCAACAAACACGCTTGCAACTTATCCTCAATCAAAAAGATCCTGAGGCATTGAGTCGATTATTGAAATATTATGACTACATTACTCGCTCACAACTAGACAAGCTACGCAGTTATCAAGTGACCCTGACGCATCTGCAAACACTCAATCAACAAAAAAACCAAACGCTGCAAAAATTACAGCGCACTCAAGTGCAATTGGCAACGACTCGACAACAGCTTCATAGTAATTTGGCAGAGCGCAAAGCCATCGTACAAGCGACGCAAGCAAAAATTCAAACTGAACGTAGTCGATTATCCGAGTTAGAAAAAGATCAGAAAGCGCTCAGCGAATTGGTCACTCGGCTCAACCGACAACAGCAATTACAACAGCGCCGCAAAGTGATTCAAACGCAACAGGCGACACGCTCACCACTGACGAAACGTCCAGCACCAGAAGCGCCACCCCCAGAACCTTTGCGTGGTGATTTAATTTGGCCGACACAGGGTCAAATTACTCATCGTTTTGGCGAGCAACGCGCAGAAAGCCAACTCACCTGGAATGGCATTTTTATTAGCGCTGCATCCGGAACACCGGTAGTTGCCGTACGCCCTGGCGTGGTTGTTTTTGCAGATTGGCTACGAGGTTTTGGACTGCTGCTCATTATCGATCACGAAAATGGTTATCTCAGTTTGTATGGTGATAATGCAACGCTTAGCAAACATGTGGGTGATCGCGTTAGGACGGGAGAAACCATCGCCAGCGTTGGCCAATCTGGCGGCAATGATCACAGCGGTCTTTATTTTGAAATTCGCGCACAGGGCAGGCCAGTCAATCCATTGACTTGGATGCCAAGAAAATAACCCTTGGTGAAACGGGTAGTTGCTTTATATTTCCACTTATCGCAGGATCTCACACACTTTTTTATCATTGATCGATCACCTAGAGTCTAACTTCATGAGTCATCTTTTTTCTTTGCGCGCCCCTTCATGGATCTTGTTAGCTGCCACCTTCACAGCATCCGCTGTTGCAGCGCCCACAACGACTAATGCACCATTACCGATTAATGAAGTGCGTACCTTTGTGGATATTCTCGATCATATTAAAAATGCCTACGTTGAAAAAATTGATGATTCCACTTTATTAGAAAATGCGATCAAAGGCATGCTCAATGAGCTGGATCCACACTCTGCCTATCTGGATGCAAAAGATTTTGACGAATTACGCATTAATACCACGGGGCAATTTGGTGGACTAGGGCTTGAAGTGGGGGTAGAAGACGGTGCAATCAAAGTAGTCAGCCCGATCGACGATACCCCAGCACAAAGAGCGGGCATACAGTCTGGAGATATCATTGCCAAAATCGATGGGAAACCGGTGAAAGGTACCTCATTAAATGAAGCGGTTGCACTGATGCGCGGCAAAGTGGGCTCAAAAGTCGTACTCACCATTTTACGTGAAGGTGTGAGCCATCCCTTAGAATTAACTTTAGTTCGAGAAACCATCCAAGTTAAAAATGTGAAAAGCCAATTGTTAGAGCCTCATTATGGCTACATTCGGCTATCACAATTTCAAGTGCAATCGGCTAAAAATATAGTCGACGCGCTACATGAATTAAAAAACCAAAGCCAACCGCTCGATGGATTAA
>JAHFSE010000036.1:0-5746 GCA_023265895.1 Gammaproteobacteria bacterium | reverse complement strand
GGTGTACTGCAATCTGCGGTGGAAATAGCTGATTTATTTTTAAATAGTGGCCTGATTGTTTATACCAAAGGCCGCATTCCAGATGCTAATTTAAAATTTACCGCCACTCTGGGAGATGAATTAAACGGCGTACCATTAGTTGTCTTAATTAATGGCGGCTCCGCTTCCGCATCAGAAATTGTAGCGGGCGCACTACAAGATCAACATCGCGCCATTCTCATGGGTAGCACCAGTTTTGGAAAGGGCTCAGTACAAACCGTATTGCCTCTCAACAATAACAAGGCACTGAAATTGACTACGGCGCTCTACTACACCCCCAATGGCCGTTCTATTCAAGCACAAGGGATTGTTCCTGACATTTATGTTGATAACGCCAAAATTACAAAGCTATCAAAAGACACGGAAAGTTATCGAGAAGCAGATTTGCCCGGACATTTAGAAGTGAAACGCTCAGCTCAACCAGCGGTAACATCAGCTGCTCCCGCGAACGGCACTAAAAACTCAACGTCATTAATTGATGACGATTATCAATTATTCCAAGCCTTATCCTTATTAAAAGGACTTCATGTTGTGAAAATGCAGGCTCAAACCGCGACTGAAACAGTACCAACGAATAATTCACCACCAAACGTTAAATAATAATATTAAAAAAACCACCCCGTCAGGCTTCGCCTGCCACCCCTCCACGGAGGGGAATTTACGACAGTCATCATCTACACTAAAAATTTCCCGCCATTTGACTCTTCACTTGCTCAAGATTCGCGTGACGAACATCAGTACCCTTCACCAAATAAATGACATGCTCTGAAATATTTCGCGCATGATCACCGATGCGCTCTAACGCTCGTAACGCCCACAACACATTTAATACTCGAGAAATACTCCGTGGATCTTCCATCATAAAAGTCACTAACTGACGCATAGCAGATTCATATTCTGCATCCACTGAACGATCTTCTTGTGCAACCTTCAACGCCATATCCACATCCAAACGAGCAAAGGCATCCAGCGCATCGTGTACCATACCGGCCACATGAGCACCAATATGCTTGGCTTCAAAATAACCACGAGGTGATTGTCCCGTTTCAACCAATAATATGGCTAGCTTTGCAATTTTTTTGGCTTCATCACCAATCCGCTCGAGATCCGTAATGGTTTTTGAAATGGCAATCACCATTCTTAAATCGCTGGCCGCCGGCTGACGCAAAGCCAACACGCGAGCACACTCCTCATCCAAACTTAATTCCATTGAATTAATTTGTTTTTCCGTCACTCGAACCTGCGCTGCTAATTCACTGTCCGCCTCAACTAATGACTTAACGGCGTTGAGCACTTGATTTTCAACGGCACCACCCATCATCAAAATATGGTTCTTTAATCCATCCATATCTGAATTAAATTGCTTTGAAATATGCCCGGTAAATTTAGCATCCATTACACAATCCTCATTAATTCATCGATCCCAATAAATTGTTCAAAAAACAACATGACCCTAAAGCAGTTAGCAACTGTTTTCTATCTTAGCATTTTTCAGTGTATTTGCTGATTGCAGATCAGCAAATTTATTTTTTCTTATCGCAATTGCCCTTCGCTTGTCATATGTTTGCAACAATTAACCGCTAGACTGCGCCGGTCTTATTTCGACCTGGCATTTTTCTATTTTCTATTAAAGCCTGCTTAAAGGAATTTTTTATGATGAGAAAATTATTGAACCTTCTCTGTACCTCAGTCGCCCTATCACTCTGCGGCGCAGTGACTATGAACGCAACAGCGGACACTATTACCGGTGCTGGCGCTACTTTTCCTTACCCTATTTACGCCAAATGGGCAGAAGGTTATCAAAAACAGAGCGGCATTGGCTTGAATTATCAATCCATTGGTTCCGGCGGTGGCATCAAACAAATTAATGCAGATACCGTTGATTTTGGCGCATCAGATATGCCTTTAACGCCAGAGAAATTAGCCGATGGAAAATTATTGCAATTCCCTACTGTGATCGGCGGTGTTGTTCCAGTTTATCAATTACCCGGTATGGGTGCTGGCGCTATTAAGTTGGATGGCATCACCCTTGCGAATATTTTCCTAGGAAAAATTAAAACTTGGAATGATCCTGCCATCGCTAAACTCAATCCAGAAATTAAATTACCCGCATTAAACATCACCGTGGTTCACCGCTCCGATGGTTCAGGCACCAGCTTTATTTTCACCAACTACCTGTCTAAAGCCAGCATTATTTGGAAAACCAGCGTTGGTAATGACACTGCGGTAGATTGGCCGGTCGGTTTAGGCGGTAAAGGTAATGAAGGTGTCGCAGCTTACGTCCAACGCATTAATGGTTCGTTAGGTTATGTTGAATATGCCTATGCACTGCAAAACAAGATTCCCTATGCCTTAATGAAAAATAAAGACGGTAATTTTGTTAAACCAGAAACCAGCTCATTCCAAGCGGCAGCAGCGAGCGCAGATTGGGCAAAAGCACCCGGCTTCTACAAAATTCTGACCGATCAATCAGGCAAAGATAGCTGGCCAATCACAGGCGCAACTTTTATTTTGATGCATACCACACAAACCAACCCAGCAAAGGCAACAGCGGTATTAAAATTCTTTGATTGGGCTTATACCAATGGTGATGCTATGGCGCAAAGCCTAGATTATGTGCCACTTCCTAACACTGTGGTTGCCTTGATTCGCGCATCATGGAAAGCAAAAATTAAGGATTTGAAAGGTCGCCCTCTATGGCAATAACAGACCTTTAGATGGCAAAAAACCATCATCGATCTCTCATATAAGGGGCTGGTAGAATACCGGCCCTTTTGCTTTATCACTAGGCACTACCCCTATGTCTCGCAAATATTCTGAAATCCACGTAAAACGCCAAGCGATCCAAGATATTTCATTCCATGGCGTCACCGCTCTATTTGCTTTTTTAGTATTTGCGCTGTTATTTGGCATCGTACTTTCCCTATTTCAGGGTAGTTTACCTGCCATCAAAACCTTCGGCTGGCACTTTCTTTGGAGTTCAGACTGGGATCCAGTACAAGAAAAATTCGGCGCACTAGTACCCATCATCGGCACATTGGTAACCTCAACCATTGCTTTGCTCATTGGCATTCCCGTGAGTTTTGGCATTGCAATTTTTCTAACCGAACTCTCTCCGCGATGGTTAAAACGCCCACTCGGGACGGCCATTGAATTATTAGCCGGTATTCCTAGCATTATTTACGGCATTTGGGGATTATTTATTTTTGCGCCGTTATTTGCCGATCACGTTGAACCTTGGATCAATGATCACTTAGGTGTATTGCCCATTCTCGGCCCTCTATTCCAAGGGCCGCCCATGGGCATTGGCATTCTGACGGCAGGTATTATTTTAGCCATTATGGTGATTCCTTTTATCACCGCCGTCATGCGTGATGTTTTTGACGTTGTTCCACCCATGCTAAAAGAATCCGCCTACGGCTTAGGCGCAACAACTTGGGAAGTGGTTTGGAATATTGTCTTGCCCTTCACCAAAAATGGCGTCGTCGGCGGCATCATGTTAGGTTTGGGCCGCGCTTTAGGCGAGACTATGGCCGTCACCTTTGTGATTGGTAACGCCCACGATTTGAGCGCTTCTTTATTGATGCCGGGTAACAGTATTTCCTCTGCCCTCGCCAATGAATTTAACGAAGCGGTGGGTGAGCTCTATACCGCCTCGTTAATTGAGCTCTGCCTGATTTTATTTTTAATCACCATTATCGTACTGTCTTTGGCAAAATTGCTATTGCTTCGCATGCAGCGCGCCGAAGGTCGATCGTCTTAAAAAGGAGCGCAACCCATGCTGTCACTGTATCAGCGCCGACGCATCATCAATGCCCTGTGGTTAGGCATTTCTTTTCTCATGATGACGTTTGGTTTATTTTGGTTGATTTGGATTTTAGCAACGCTCGCCTTTCACAGTTTTGACTCCCTCAGCTTAGATCTTTTCACAAAAATGACGCCGCCACCGGGTAGCCAAGGTGGCTTATTAAATGCCATTGTCGGTAGCTTATTAATGACCAGTGCGGGCACCTTAATTGGCACACCCATAGGTATTTTTGCTGGAATTTATTTAGCTGAATATGGACAGCGCGGTTGGTTAGCGCCAGCGACTCGATTTATGAATGATGTTTTATTAAGTGCGCCCTCCATTGTCATTGGTTTATTTGTTTACATGGTGGTTGTTTTGCGCATGGGGCATTTTTCTGGCTGGGCAGGCGCCCTTGCGCTGGCGTTGTTAGTTATTCCGGTACAAGTACGCACCACTGAAAACATGCTACGTTTAGTACCTAACACCTTACGTGAAGCGGCCGCAGCATTAGGCGCACCTCGCTGGAAAATTATTACTTCTGTCACTTTACGCGCCTCTCGAGCAGGCATTATTACTGGAATGTTACTCGCCGTCGCCCGCATCAGCGGTGAAACTGCACCGCTATTATTTACAGCACTCAACAATCAATGGATGAGCACCAATATGAACGAACCTATGGCTAATCTGCCCAATATGATTTTCCAATTTTCTATGAGCCCTTACCAAGATTGGCATACCTTAGCTTGGGCCGGTGCATTACTGATTACCTTTAGCGTACTTGCAATTAATATTCTTGCGCGCGTGGTTTTCCGCGATAAAAATCCTTCTTACTAACAGATCCATTCAATAGGATAACGGCTATGGAATCCTCCATGAATCAAACCAAACTCAGCATCCGTGATTTAAATTTTTATTATGGAAAATTTCACGCACTCAAAAATATTTGTTTAGACATTCCAGAAAAAAAAGTCACTGCGTTTATTGGCCCTTCTGGTTGTGGGAAATCCACTTTACTGCGTGTTTTAAATCGTATGTATGATCTTTACCCCAAACAAACAGCCCAAGGTCAAGTGTTGTTTGATGGCAATAATATTCTCGATCGCGCTCAAGATTTATATCAACTGCGCGCTAAAATTGGCATGGTATTTCAAAAACCAACACCCTTCCCTATGTCTATTTATGATAATATTGCGTTCGGTGTAAAATTATATGAACGTCTTTCCCGACGAAAAATGGACGAACGCGTAGAATGGGCATTAAAAAAATCAGCTCTATGGGATGAAGTAAAAGATAAAATTCATCAAAGCGGACAAAGTTTATCTGGCGGACAACAACAGCGGTTATGTATTGCTCGTGGTGTTGCAGTTCGACCCGAAGTATTATTACTAGATGAACCCTGCTCAGCACTGGATCCAATTTCAACACTGAAAGTTGAAGAGCTGATTAATGAACTTAAAACCGAATATACCATCATTATGGTCACCCACAATATGCAACAAGCTGCGCGAGTTTCCAACTACACCGCTTATATGTATTTAGGTGAATTAATAGAATTCGACGAAACGAATAAAATATTTACTACGCCATCTAAACAAGCAACAGAAGATTATATTACGGGAAAATTTGGCTGATTTTTATTTTCAGCAAATAAAATAACCCTGCCAAAGTAAGATTTTCAACACTGACAGGGTTACTTCATCACCTCAACGATCCTCCGACATTATAATATGTCGATTATTGCAACATTGTGAAAGAAAATGGATTTTTAAATGATGACTGAAAAAAAATCTCGTACTTTACCAACACTCGAAAATCTACAAGTATCCTGTGAAATTATAAGTGAAAAAGTAGGTCAAATTTTTTCTTGGTTAGTATGGATCACCACATTCACTACATTTTTTATTGTGCTATTGCGAT
>JAHFSE010000035.1 GCA_023265895.1 Gammaproteobacteria bacterium | reverse complement strand
CCGATGGACACCTTGCATGATGGAAAACGGATTTGGGCAGAGAAAAATCTGAGCCAAATCTAATCTGACAGACACCTGAATAAAAATCGGTAACTGTCAGATCAAGTCTGAGCTACTACAAATTATTTGTGCCGCGATTTGGTCAAAACCCCAATAAAGCCTGCCGACGAGACACATCACTCAGCCAAGCAGGTGCCGTAAAACGCGCACCATAACGACCCGCCAATTCAGCACAACGACGAATAAATTCAGAGAGGCCATATTGTCGAAGATATTGCATTACCCCCCCAGTCCACGCCGGGTATCCAATACCCATAATGGAACCCACATTGGCATAAGCCACAGATTCAATCACACCTTCATCAAAGCACTTCAAGGCTTCGAGTGTTTGAATAAATAAAAGGCGCTCAATTAAATCTTCCAAAGGCGGATTTACCTCCGCTTTTACAAAATGCTCAACCAAACCAGGCCATAAATATTTTTTACCTTGTGCAGGATATTCATAAAATCCAGCGCCGGTTGATTTTCCCAATCGTTTAAATTCATCTAACATGCGATGTAATACCGACTCACCAGGCGGCAAATGATACAACTTACCTTCTGCAGCCAAATCACGCGCAGTATCCATACTGACTTTTTGAGATAAAGATAAAGTAAGTTCATCGATAATAGCCAGTGCACCCACAGGAAAACCTGCCTTTGCTGCAGCACGCTCAATACTGGCAGGATGAATTCCTTCCTCTAACATACCAACACCTTCCATCAAATAAGTGCCAATCACTCGGGTGGTAAAAAATCCACGATTGTCATTCACAACAATCGGTGTTTTTTTAATTTGTTGGACAAAATCAAAGGCCTTTGCCAAAGTTTCCATTGAAGTTTGTTGACCACAAATAATTTCAACCAATGGCATTTTATCAACTGGCGAAAAGAAATGCAGTCCAATAAAATTTTTCGGACGTGTGACAGCTTCAGCCAATCCAGTAATCGGTAAACTCGAGGTATTAGAAGCAAAAATAGCGTTTTCACTTAATTGCTGTTCTGCTACAGAAGAAACTTCAGCTTTGAGTTTTTTGTCTTCAAATACCGCTTCAACCACCAAATCACAATCAGACAAATCAGCCATCATATCCGTTGGATAAATTCGCGCTAAGATTTCATCTTTCTGAGCGATACTCATTTGACCGCGTGATATTTTTTTCGCTAATAATTTTTCAGAATAAGATTTACCAAATTCAGACTTTTCTAAACTGGTATCCTTTAAAATCACTTGAATACCACGAACTGCACAGGCATAAGCAATCCCTGCACCCATCATGCCTGCACCCAACAAACCTACTTTCTTCACAATCCATTTTTCTGCCACGGCAGGTCGTCCCGCACCTCGATTAATTTCTTGAATTTGAAAAAACAGGGTGTTAATCATGTTTTTTGCGACTTGGCTCGTGACCAACTGAACGAAGTATCGGCTTTCAATCAAACAAGCCGATTCAAAATCCATCTGCAAACCTTCCACCGCTGCGCTCATAATAGCTTCAGGCGCAGGATAACAGCCTTTCGTTTTTGCAATTAACATTGCCGGCATGACTGCAATCATTTGTGCTAACTTAGGATTGGAAGGGACGCCACCTGGGATTTTAAAATCTTTTTGATCCCAGGGTTGTTGCACATGAGGATTGGCTAAGCACCAAGATTTTGCCCGAGACAATAATTCTTCCGCTGAAATCACCTCGTGAACAATACCTAATTGCTTGGCTTCTTGTGGATTTAATTTTTTACCTTCTAATAATAACGGCGCTGATTTCTCCAAACCTAACAAACGCGTTAAACGGACAATGCCACCACCGCCAGGTAATAAACCTAAAGAAACTTCAGGCAAACCCAATTGCACCCGTGCATCGTCTACCACAAAACGCGCATGACACGCCAAACAAAGCTCCAAACCACCACCCAATACAGTACCATTAATCGCAGCAACCACAGGCACTTTTAAGGTTTCTAAACGACGCAACACCTTCTTAAACTGCGTTACAAATGCCATAAATTCCTCGGCATTTTCCTGCGTAATATTCAAGATCATCGATAAATCAGCACCCGCCATAAAAGTCGATTTTGCTGAAGTAATCACGACACCAGCCAGCAATGTTTCTTGTTCAATTTTATCCACTATGTCTGATAAACTGGTCTGAAAATGAATATCCAACAAATTCGCACTTTGATTGGGTGCATCTAAAATTAAGGTGACAATATTGTCTGAATCTTTTCGATATTGAATAACGGATGCGGTCATGGGATACCCTCTCTATTTATAATCGCTCAATCAAAGTGGCAATACCCATACCACCACCGACGCACAAAGTAGCAATGCCATATTTTAATCGGCGAATTTCTAATTCATCGAGTAAAGTACCCAAAATCATACAACCTGTTGCACCTAATGGATGCCCCAAAGCAATAGAACCGCCATTCACATTAATTTTTTCCGCTGGAATATGTAAATCTTTTTGGAATTTCAACACAACAGCGGCAAAAGCTTCGTTCACTTCAAATAAATCAATTTGATCCACTGTCATCTTAGCTTTCTGCAAGACCAATTGCGTCGCTGGTCCAGGCCCTGTTAGCATAATAGTAGGATCTGTACTGGTCAGCGCCGTCGCAACAATGCGCGCACGAGGCGTGATTTTCAAACGATTAGCTATGGCTTCATTACCAATCAGCATTAACGCAGCGCCATCCACAATGCCAGAAGAATTTCCTGGCGTATGAACATGATTAATTTTTTCGACCCAATGATATTTTTGTAAAGCAACTTGATCAAATCCTAATTCACCCGGCATTAAAAAAGCAGGATTTAATTTTGCCAATGCTTCCATCGTCGTTGTGGGGCGATTGTATTCATCCTGCGTTAAAATAGGCAAACCATTAACATCCATCACCGTAACTAACGAGCGCTTGAATGCGGCGCGCTGTTGCGCTTGGGCGGCTTTTTGCTGCGATTGATAAGCAAACTGATCCACATCTTCGCGAGAAAAACCCTCTAAAGTTGCAATCAAATCAGCGCCAATCCCTTGAGGCACAAAATGGGTATATAAACTGGTGGCAGGATCTAACGCCCAAGCACCGCCATCACTGCCCATCGGACAACGGGACATAGACTCCACCCCACCTGCAACCACGAGGTCCTCCCATTCGGAACGAATTTTCATTGCTGCCAAATTCACAGCTTCGAGACCCGAGGCACAAAAGCGATTGAGCTGCATGCCCGATACGGTAATGGCCCAATCGGCTAACTGTGAAGCAACCTTGGCGATATTAGCGCCCTGATCACCTACCGGCGTCACACAGCCCAAAACCACATCGTTAATTTGCGCCGAGTCAAAACCAACATGACGCTGAGCCAAAGCACGCATCAGTTGCGTGATCAAATCAACGGGTTTAACGCTATATAAACTACCGTCTTTTTTACCACGGCCACGAGGTGTACGAATGGCGTCGTAAATAAATGCTTCAGTAACCATCTATGATGTCCTCTCCTACTTCGTAAAAATATCCGTCTGTTATAAATCAAAGCGCTGAGTCTGTCACTCATTGAGTTTTTTATCTGTATTATTTGAAAATTCATATACGAATGCGTTACGCAACAAAATTATTCTAATTCGGTATCTTCCGGCTTAGAACGTGAAAAATGACTGATAGGCAGGTGTTCAAATAATTTCTGAAAATAATTTTGAATTTTATCAAGATCAATTAAATTAATACCACTGGAAAAACCAAACCAAGTATAAAGTCCATTTAAATCCCGAAATAATGCAGGCAAATAAGTAGGCATTTGAATTAACCCCTCTAAAGAATATTCATAAAGAATGGGTAAATCTTCTAAGGCTACTTTCCCAACAAATAACATGGGCAATATTTCTGGCACACCCGCAGTAATTGCACTACGAATAAAATTAACGGTTTCAACTAAACCTTTGGCATAGGACAAATCTTTGGTAAAACAGCTCCCACCCGCCACTTGCCCTCCCCGAAAAACACGCTGGGCAATTTTATAACTATCCCCTTCACTTAAACCACGCTCGACGAAATGACGATAGACCTCTAAAAAATCTGCGCCCCGCTCAGCCATATCAATTGCCATGACCCGATCACTGATACGACGAGCACGCCCTGGAAAAGAACTAAAGGTCAGCGTTTCAATGAGAACGGCTAAACCTTCTTGCACTGCGGTAATACGCGGAGAACCCACACTTAACCAAGTGGCGTAAGGCTGTTTTCGACCATTCAGCGTAGTGCCTACATGCACCCAACCTTCATGCACTTCCAACACCTGCAAATCACGATGGGAAAAATAACTATGGCTATTTAATTTAATGCTATCGCCACCGGCTGAAGCATCCGAGACAATACCATCCGATAAAATAACATTCACTTCACCCTGGGTAAAATAATGAGTTAATCGATGCTTTAATAATTCAACCGCGGTTGATGCATCAATATTACGCTCGTGGGTTTGTGATAAACGCTGCGCCGATGGCAAAGAAAAAATACGGCATAACCGCTCAGCCAATTCGAATAAAGTTTTTTGATCGCCATACAAATGATCTCGCGCACTACCATATAACTGCCGACTGTAGGTTAAAAATTTTGGCTGCCCTCGATTTTTTAATAAATCTAATACAATTAAATATTGCTCTGCTGTTTCTCGTAAAATTTTACCTAACGGATCATGTAAACCCAAACTGCGTTTGACACTGGAAATCCAATGGATTAATTGCTGTTGTTTGTCACTCACCGAAAAGGATAAGGGTTGTTGTTGATAATAATCGTCGTCAATCTCTGGCAAAACCTTAGCGCCTTGTTCAAAAAAGCGTGACTCAATTGTTTTAGGCCATTTGATCGCATCTAAAATCTGAATAGGGCGCTGGATCTGCACTAACTGATCAGATAATTGTTTTACTTTTTCAGCGTAGGAAGGCATAGGCATCATGACTATTTTCCTCGACCCTCTAAACGGCGCATAAATTCTCGCATTAAACGCAAATATAATTCCATGCCTAAACACGCATCCTCAACACCTGCATCAATATTTGGATTGTCATTCACTTCAATCACAACAATACGATCACCAATTTGCTTTAGATCAACCCCATAGAGTCCATCACCAATGAGGCGACTTGCATTTAACGCTGTTTGTATCACTTGTTGTGGTACATCTGCTAAGGATAAATGATCAGAACTGCCAGAATTTGTTTTATTTTTATCATGCCGATAAATCTGCCAATGATCTCTGACCATATAATAACGGCAGGCAAATAACGGTTCATTATTTAAAATACCAATTCGCCAATCATAATCTGTATACAGGAATTCTTGCGCAATTAATAAAGCACTTTTTTTCATTAATTCTTCTGCGTGATAATGTAGTTCTTCCACAGAATTCACTTTTACTACACCACGAGAAAAAGATCCGTCAGGGATTTTTAATACAATAGGAAATCCTAACTTTTGTGCGCACTCAGATAATTCACTGTCTTTGGTAGAACCTAAAATAATCGAGGAAGGAATAGGAACATTTTTTCTTTGCAATAAATCGGCAAGATAAATTTTATTAGTGCAACGAATAATAGACACTGAATCATCGATAACAATCATTCCTTCCGACTCAGCTTTTTTAGCAAACCGATAGGTATGATGATCAATCGCTGTCGTTTCTCGAATCAATAAAGCATCATATTCAGCAAGCTTGATATAGTCTTTTTTAGTAATGAGCTCAGCAGCAATCCCTACTTCACGCGCCGCTTTAATCATGCGTTTTAAAGCCAAATGATCACTGGGCGGCATGGCTTCATTAGGATCCACTAAAATTGCTAAATCATAACGATATTGTCGGCTGACTTTAGGACGCAACCAAATTTTTCGACTGTATTGGTCAAAGGCTTCAGCAAAACGTGTCTGCTCTGCATCATCCAATATTTTCAGGGGAATAGGTTTTACCTTATCCAAATGCCAGCCTTTGCGCCGACTTAAGGTCACCTGCAAAATAGGGCAAGGAAATCGATCAAAAATTTTCTTGGTCATGGAAATGAGCGACGACTGATCAGTTTGACCAAAATAGCAATTAAATATCCAGGTATTGCCTTCCCCTGGAGCTAGGGTATTGTCAGTGTCAACCACTACCCCATCTGTTGCTCTTGTTTCGTCTTCTAATAAAGGCTGTTCACCTAGCTGTAAAAAATAAAGTGATTTACGGGATAAATCATTCAAGGTGGAAACACTGGGACAAACTGAATGGCCGCGGGCTTCCGCTAACAAAGAAGTGTAATAGCCTTTACTCAGGTATTTATAACTACGGCACAAATTAACCACTCGCACCCGCGCTGAACGTTTTGAGCTAGGTAGGCTACAATAATGTTCGAACGTGATAACGTCCTCACTGGGGTAAAACTTAGACCAGTCTTTTAGGTCTTCAACAACCACATAAAATAGTGACAAGGGCAACTTCTCCTACTAACGGACCACTCATGCTAGATATTAAGATACGCGACGGTTTCAAAACAGATCTTCCTGAATTATTAACCATAGAACAAATTTGTTTTTCTACCGATCGTTTATCCGAACGTAGTTTTCGCACATTTATTCGCGGAGAACATTCTTCATTATTGGTTGCAGAATACCAACGTCAATTGGTGGGTTATGTCGTCGTACTTTATCGCGCAGGCACCAGTCTTGCTCGTCTCTATTCGTTAGCCATTTTACCGCAAATGCGCGGACATCATCTCGCAATGCAATTAATGGCAACAGCAGAACAAGAAGCACGAGAACAAAAATGCGTTTATATGCGCTTAGAAGTGCGGGTCGACAATCCTGCAGCCATTGCACTCTATGAGAAATTAGGTTACCAGCAGGTGGGGCGTATTGAGGATTATTATGAAGACAGCCAAGACGCATGGAAATTAGAAAAACCCATTTTACGCGGCCCTAGTTATAATTTAAATGTCCCCTACTATGCTCAAACTACCGATTTTACCTGTGGCCCAGCAGCACTTCTCATGGCAATGGCGACCTTGGATATAACATCTCCCATGAATCGACGAGAAGAAGTACAAATCTGGCGAGAAGCGACCACGATTTTTATGACCTCAGGTCACGGCGGCTGTGCACCTTTCGGCTTAGCACTCAGCGCCTGGCAACGAGGCTTTAGCGTAACCGTTTATTTAACTGAAAAAGGCACGCCATTTATTGATACCGTACGAGATGCTGAGAAAAAACAAGTGATCGAATTAGTGCACGAAGATTTTGTAGATCGCGTAAAAAAAACTAACATCCAAGTTCATTATACGCCTTTGCAACCGAAGCGATTATTAAAACATTTAAATCAAGGTCATCGCGTCATTAGCTTAATTAGCACATGGCGCTTTAATCGCAATAAAATTCCTCATTGGGTTTATGTCGCTGCTGCTAACGAAGATTTTGTCTATCTTCATGATCCAGACGTCGATCACGATAGCCCACACCCAACAGCTGACTATATGTCAGTACCCGTACCCGTCAAAGATTTTATTAACATGACGTGTTTTGGACGCAGAAAATTAAAGGCCACGATTGTGTTGACGGGGAAACACTAAAAGCCGGTTTAACTCACAGCAACCAAATGTCCACGCTGCAATCGACGCTGCTCTTGTTCCTCTAATTTTTTAATACCCCGCTCAAAGGCACGACTAATACAAGTAGAGTTACGAACAATTTCAATACGCGGCCAAGTAGAGCGCTCGCCCAATTCGATAAATTGAGCAATTTCCTTACGAGAAGCATTTTTTAATATTTTAACAATATTAGCCGGCTGACGAGGCGGCACAATATTAATATCGCCTTGATAGGGTTGAGAAACAATCGCGTGTGCTTTATCTAATAACAGACCTAAATGATTATTCTGTACATTACGACGCCATGCCTCCAGTTAAAAGCTGGCATTGACCGTCCAATTCGCTGAAATTAACTGCCGAATAAAATAACTAAAACCAGTTTGATGATCATTCCGCGATAAAAACGGTACGACATGAGGATTCGTTTGACTGACAATCGCGTGATTCACGCCATAAAGCCGAGATAATCGCGACAAAGGTAAATCATTTTTTAATGAGCCATCGATCCATTTACGACTGGGAATATAGGGGACTTTCTCACCCTTAATATTTTTCGCCCATAAAGTCACTGAAGGAAACACACCAGGAATTGCGCAAGAAGCTAACGAGGCTTTTCGAACTAATACATTCGGCGCTGTTTTTGCGTTAAGTAGGCGCGCCTCTTGATGAGGATCGGCGGGTGAAACGGTAATATTAATGGCACGACCTGTTTTTTCAAACGCTTCTTCAAAGGTTAAATCAGCCACATTTTTTTCCAAACACATTTCTAATTGATCACCGCGCAATAAGGGTTTTCCCTTCAATAAGCCCTTCCAACCAACCAATCGAAAGGCCTCAACATACAGATATTCTGGATCAAAAATTTCTGCTAATTCAGCATCGGTATGCGTGCCTAAAACAGCAGCCATAATAGAACCCGCACTAGAACCCGACATCACAGTAGGCAACAAACCCTGTTCCCATAACGCTTTAATAACACCTAAATGAAACATGCCAAGCCCTGCACCACCGCTTAACATTAACGCGGAACAACCAAAGGCTTGACCCGTACTTCTAAAAAATTTCAATTTTCGCTGAAAGGAAAAATTAGAAAAATCGTTATCACAGATATAATCTAAGGCAGCAGAGACTTCTTCTAAATATTCACTAATCAGCCTTTTAGTGCCTATTTTGGCGTATTTATAGAGTTCTGGGTTAGCGATATTACCCAGATTACCGTGCAGCCCTTCATGTAAATTAAAGACCAACTGTTCCACATTATTTTTTTCTCGCGCCTGCCGCAGTTCATTCAGTCGCATTCTAATGAGGGCATAATCATAATGGGGTGAAACATCATCTTCTTTCCAACTCTCGGCACCTGAAAGTCGATCGTGCTCCAAACATGCAGCACGCCAAGACAAATAGTTCTCAGCATTATTAATAGCCTGCTCAATGGCCTTTAAAGATCGTTTCATGTATGCCCCTCAGTTATTTGGGTAGGCCAGTGATATTATTTGAGACAAAAAACCTTTGTTCGACTAGTGTACTGTATGCCACCTACCCCACATATTACAGTCTAGCAACAGTTATGGGATTTCAGAAAGTTTGACTGAAGGAACCTTAAGAGAAATTATAACGCCATCATATAAATACAAAACACTTAAAATTATTTAACTTGCGTGGAGCAACAAAACAAAATCCTGTTTAATTTGCAACCCAATCAGAAAAATTCTTTACTTATGGAATGGCTACCTTGCTCATAAAATCCAAAATTTATTTGCTGTTACTCTCTCTGATATCAGTCAGTGCGCAGCTGTATGGCGCAGAGCTTTCTTCAATGACTGCCACCCAGCTGTATCTCAAAGGCTATTCTTACTGCCTAGAAGCCAATCGACTACGCTACATCAATTTACTCACAGCAAAAAATAAATATCAGACGTACCTAGATTACAAAGCCAAAGCCATCCAATTAGATAGCCATTTTTTAGCAACATCAGATCCCTTGATTCGCAGCAATTTGAATTATTGTGATGCTGTTTCAAATAATTTAGCGCTGACCGAAGCACAGCCTCTGATGGAAAAAGGCCTAACCGCTTGCTTTGCAGCCAAACAAGCTCAACAAAAGAATAATACGACTTCCGCTAAGCAATATTGGGCACAGTATCAAAGCCAGAAAAATGCAGCGCTACAAATCAGCGATCAAATCAATCGCAGCACAGCAATGATCCACCGCATTCAACAATGCGATGCCTTAGGGAAAACCTTAAATACCGCCTCACCATCCGCCAGTACACCACTCTTCAATCTTTTATTCAGGCAACAAGCAGCTCAAACATCCACACAACAGCAGGCCAGTGAATTAGCGCTTGAAGCTGCACATAGCTGCCTGTCGGTACAGACGTTAATACGTGACCCGCGATTTAAAAATGAAGACGCAACGATTGCAATCCACGCTGTACAGATGTCAAAACGTTTTGCTGCACAAGCGCAAACCGCGCTGGAAAAAATGCCATCTGGTATCAATCAAGAAGAAGTGCAACAGGTCAATCAACAGCTTTTTATCCAAGCGCGCTGTCTAGAAAAAATTCAAATTACAACTGGATCCATCTCTACAGCAAATAAAAATGACCGTGTTATTCCGTTTAATAACATTACTCAAGATATGGAAACAGCCATCGAATTATGCGAAGCAGCACGAGTCTTGTTAGCTAATAATAACAATGAGTTTAGCGTGAGAGAAAAAGCCTATCGATTTTTCGAGGAGTCCGCCCAAGTATTTTCTGGAGCCCAGAAGGATTTAAGCTTGAATCAAAAGCTGGCAGCAGGCTCCAAGGAATATCAGAAAATCACAAAACTAACTCAAGCTTATCACCGCTGTGAGGATACTAGACCGCAGTAACCTCACGATTTCCTCTTGATCAGATACTTGAGATTAAAAACACACTTCGGCTAAAGCCATTACAGCTTCATCACCCGCTTCAATGCTTTTTAATAATGCAGCCCCACGTGGCAATAATTTCTGCAAGAAAAATTGGCCCACCTGTAATTTAGTTTGGTAGTAATCTTTCTCTCCAGTATTCAGATTTTTCTGCGCTACGTAAGCAATTTTTGCCCACATACAAGCAAAGGCAGTTAAGCCAAATAACTCTAAATAATCTACTGCTACTGCATTAGAAAAATTAGGTCGCTGTTTAGCATTCACTAAAATAATTTCTGTTGCTTGTTGCAACCAGTTTAATGCGCTTGTTAGGCCTTGTGCAAAATCAGTTAATTCAGCAACGGATTCCACTTGTGCTAAACAAGCATGAATATCTTCCACAAAAGGCTGTAATAAAGCACCGCCAGATTTCACCACTTTACGACCGATTAAATCCAATGCTTGGATACCGTTAGTGCCTTCATAAATTTGTGCAATCCGCACATCACGCACTAATTGTTCAGCGCCCCATTCACGAATATAACCATGTCCACCAAATATTTGTTGCCCTAACACACAACACTCAAGGCCGCGATCACTAAAATAAGCTTTGGCGACTGGCGTTAATAAACTCACTAAAGATTCAGCGCGTTTTACTGCGGCTTGATCTTCGCTGAATTTAGTAATATCCAATTGCTGGGCTACGTACATAGAAAATGCGCGACCCGCTTCAACGTTGGCTTTAATGGTTAATAACATGCGACGCACATCGGCATGAACAATAATGGGATCCGCTTCTTTATTTGAATTCACTGGACCTTCTGCACTACGACCTTGTATTCTTTCTTTCGCATAAGCTACTGCATGTTGGTAAGCCATTTCACTTGAACCCAAACCTTGCAAACCAATGGTCAAACGCTCGTAATTCATCATGGTAAACATAGCAGCTAAACCACGATTGATTTCACCCACTAGCCATCCTTGAGCACCATCGAAATTCATCACACAAGTCGCAGAACCTTTAATTCCCATTTTGTGCTCAATAGAACCGACAAAAGCGGGATTTCGCTCACCTAAGTTGCCTTGTGCATCCACTAAAAATTTAGGTACTAGAAAAAGAGAAATTCCCGCAGAACCCGCCGGTGCATCGGGTAATTTCGCTAACACTAAATGAATTAAATTTTCTGTGAGATCGTGCTCACCGCCGGTAATAAAAATTTTAGTGCCGCTAATTTTATAACTGCCATCGATTTGCGGCTGCGCTTTAGAGCGAATCATACCAAGATCAGTTCCACAATGGGGTTCGGTCAAACACATGGTACCGGCCCAATCACCGGCGTAAATTCTTTGCAGATAAATTCTTTTTAATTCGTCGGTGGCGTGCTTATCTAGCGCCATACAAGCGCCAAAACCTAAAATAGGGTAAAGCGCAAAAGCAGTATTCGAAGAAAATAACATTTCCTCAAATAATACCGTGAGCATTTTTGGCATGCCTTGACCGCCCCATTGTGGATTACCACTCAAACCTGTCCAGCCACCTTCGGCTAATTGTTTAAAGGCTTGTTTAAAACCTTTTGGCGTAATCACGTCAGTCCCTTCCACACGACAACCTTCTTCATCACCACTGCGATTCAGAGGAAAAAATACCTGCTCGTTAAGCTTTGCGCCTTCTTCTAAAATCGCCGCCGCTAAATCACTGGTGACGTCCTGAGTGTGCGGTGTTGACGCCCAAAATTTTTCCGCTTCGAATAATTCGTTAAGGACAAATAACATATCGCGGATGGGGGCTTTATAGTCAGCCATGATGAATCCTTAGGTAATTGAAAAAGGTGGAGCATTTTACTTGAGAAGGCAGCCTGCTGTAAAACAACCTGTGCACTTGGTGTGTGAATCTGTCACTTTTTAGCCTCTCATCTTGCACCAAGTACCTCCTCCAACTTCGACCAATGAACGGCAATAATATTATCAGCAAGCTGCGAAGTTTCTGGTGTTTGGCAAATCACATAGCCTTTCTTTGCTTCTGGATATTCTTTTAAAAAAAGCTTGAGGTGTTTTATATCGGCAGCAGAGGGATGAGTTGTCCATTTCACTTCTATGGGCGTTAAGCTAGCGTCATAACGCACAATATAATCCACTTCTGGGCCGCTGGGGTCGCGCCAAAATAAAACATCCGCTTGCGGCCGCCAACTGCGAGTTTGTCGAATCAGTTCTAAGCCAATAAATTGTTCGAATAAGCGGCCATAACTTTTTTCATTCAATTGAATCCCTTCTTTTGCACAAACACGACGAACACCTAAATCAAAAAACAGATATTTAGGTGATTTGGTTAAACGTTTACGTGTAGCACTTTTAGTGAAGGGTTCAATGCGCTCTGCAACGAGACAGTCTTGTAGAATTTGGTAATAAGAAGCAATCGTTGTTTGTGCTACGCCAATATCGTTAGAAATTTTTGAGAAATTAATGATGTTTCCGGATTCAATGGCAGCAGTTTCTAAAAATCGAGAGAAATGACCTAAATGACGCACTAAAGCTTCTGCACGAATTTCTTCTTCTAAATAAATATTCACATAAGATATTAAGTCTTCTTCTTTATCAGCACTGTTTTTCGTATTCAAAATACCAGGCAAAGAACCATAAACGACTAGATCTATGATAGTAGGTGTTTGGTCTTTTAATTCCGTAAGATTTAAGGGATCTAATTTCAACTCTACGACCCGACCAGGAAGTAAATTGGTAGAGCTGCCGCGTTTGAGTTTGCGCGCTGAAGAACCAGTAAAAATAAATTGCGCTTTTTGTTGGTCAATTAAAACCTGTGCAACATCTAATAATTCAGGGACAGCTTGCACTTCGTCAATAAAAATCAGAGGTGTTTTTTTGGGGTCAGCAAACTGTGCTTGAATATCATGGGCTAATCGAGAAGGGTTTTGTTCGAATCGACGACGCACTTCAGTGTCAAACAAGTTGTAGGCTTTGTCGATTTTGATGTTTTGAGTAATGAGGGTGGTTTTACCCGTTTGTCTGGGGCCAAGCAATAAGACGCTCTTGCCACGGGCGAGACTGGCTTTTAATTTGTCTAAAGTGGCTGACCTTGGGAACATACACTGAATTTTCATTGAAATTTCAGTGTATGTCAAATATTTTCAATGAAAATTCAGTGCAGACCAAATATGTTCAAGAGCTTTTCTTACCTTACGCTTCTGGCTCTCTGTATGGCCTCAACATTCCGAGAGGATAAGATCCATTAACAAAAGATTGGCCCTCTGATTTTGGGAAAGTTACTAGTGCAGCCATAGTGTCGCAATTAATGCTATCAACAACAGCATATGTTACCCCGGATGGAAATCTGGCTTCCGCATCTAAGGTTAGCATTGGCCTGGGCACCACTACCACTTTCTGCCCAACAGAATAAGGTAAATCTCCGCAAGCCTCAGAGAGCAAACGAGCGATCTCTTGCTTGAATAGAGTGCTTGAACCCTCTAAAGCTTCTTTCAGCAGCTGATCGTCAACCTCTTTTTTAAATGCACCAGATGCTTTAACTGTCAATCTTTTGAGAAAACCAGGCGCTGCCCTAGGCTGACCAGGAGTCTCATCCGTAGGGAACTCAGTTAATATTGTGGGTAAAAGACTCTCGTCAAAACGCTGCTGACATCTCTTGATGGTGCTTTCAGCATCAATCTCGTCAATTCCTTGCCTAGCGATTCTAGCATCTTCCTCAGTTCCATTTTTTATTAACGAGATCATATCGATAATATTCACCAACACAGATACTATTTGCTGCAACAGCACAGAGGAACTTTCAATAAGTTCCTTTTGGTTATCAAGAGCAAATGAAAGACGCTTCATTTTTTCTGATCCATCTACGTTAGCTTTTACTGTCGGATTAACTAGATCAATTACACTTAATTTCCAAGCTCGTCGAATCCAACACCGATCAATTAAACTCAGTATCTGCTCAGCAGAGTTTTGTAGTTTTGAAAGACGCTGACCCTCCTGCGCATCTATCTGCACAGCCACTGGATCAATTGGCGGTGGCGGTAATGGCTTGCTGCGCGCAGCGATCTGAGTGTGAATATCAAGGGTAACAGCTAAAGCCTCCAACTCTGGCTCCAAACTTGAATCCAATAAGCTAGCGCTTATACGTTTGATTAACTGAACTGCATTAGGAACATCTTTAGCCGAAAATTCCCCTCCTGATTCTTCACCTGCTGATCTATCTTTCCTTTTATCCAGAAGCGCTGCAAGTTTTGGATCTTGTTGTGTCGGAGATGCGCTTCCTGCGCTGTGATGATTGGCCGTTGTTGCGCAAGTCCAGTGACTTCGATGAAAATGAGCTCTCATACTGCTAGAACTAGCAGCTGCCGCTTGCCCTGATGGATTTGATTCTGATGACTTACACTCAGACAACGCAGATATTGCGCCTGTTAATGAATACTCGCTTGAGGATGTTATATCTGCTGCTGAAAAGGAACCGCTCCGACTCTGGATTGGACTTGTATTACTACTCATAGTTCACCTGCATGTGGGAAATTAAATATTATTAGCTCTTTTTCTCTGACTAACTAAATAGCCAATTTTTTCTTTACAAAATAAAAAAATCGAAGAACTCTAGCATAAATATTTAAATACGCGCAAAAAAATTTTAATTTTCAAATAATTTAGCGAGAAATTCTTCGTGCTTCAAAAGCGCTCAACCCACAATATTCTAATCGTAGCAATCCGCCTCATCTCTTTAAAACGCAAAGCTCTCCACATCCATCGCCATCAACACATCAAGTCCACCTTCAATCATTTCTTTGTGTGATTTGGTGCGCGGCAAAATACGCTTAAAGTAAAAATTTGCGGTTTGAATTTTCGCTTGATAGAAAGCTGTTTCGCTAGTACCCGCAGCTAAAGTATCTACAGCTACTTTAGCCATTCGAACCCATAAATAAGCTAATGTGATATAGCCAGAATACATGAGGAAATCTACTGCAGCAGCGCCTACTTCTTCGTGATTACGCATCGCACTCATACCCACTTTAGTAGTCACTTCGCCCCATTCTTTATTCAACTCAGCTAAAGTCGCCGCCATGTCTTTTAATTCAGCTTGCTCACTCGCTTCTTTGCATAACAGGTGAATCATTTTAGTGAATTTACGCAAAGTAGCGCCTTGGGTCATTAAAATTTTACGGCCTAACAAGTCCAGTGATTGGATGCCTGTGGTGCCTTCATATAAAGTTGAAATACGTGAGTCACGCACCAACTGTTCCATGCCCCACTCACAAATATAACCATGACCACCATAAACTTGCACACCGTGGTTCGCCGCTTCATAACCCGCTTCGGTTAAAAATGCTTTAGCAATAGGCGTGAGCAAACCCATTAAATCATCCGCATCTTTTTTCTCTTCTGCCGTCACATTTTTTGCGCGATAAACAATATCTGATTGCTGGGAAAGAAAATAACACAAGGCTCGACCACCTTCAGCGAAAGCTTTTTGCGTGAGCAACATACGGCGTACATCCGGATGCACAATAATAGGATCCGCTTCTTTATCTGGCGCTTTAGGGCCACTTAAAGCGCGCATGGCTAAACGTTCTTTCGCATAAGCTAATGCGCCTTGGAAAGAAGCTTCCGCCGTAGCAATACCCTGTAGCGCGGTACCGATACGAGCAGTGTTCATAAAAGTGAACATACAATTGAGGCCTTTGTTCGGTGGCCCAATTAAAAATCCAGTGGCCTTATCAAAATTTAATACAGCTGTAGCAGAACCTTTAATTCCCATTTTATGTTCAATGGAACCACACACCACAGCGTTGCGTGCGCCTACTTCACCGTTACTGTTAGGTAAAAATTTTGGCACGATAAATAAAGAAATTCCTTTAGTACCTTTCGGTGCATCGGGTAAACGCGCCAAAACGATATGCACAATATTTTCAGTTAAATCCTGCTCGCCGGCAGAAATAAAAATTTTGGTGCCGCTGATCGCATAAGAACCATCCGCATTGGGTTCCGCTTTGCTGCGCAAAATACCTAAATCTGAACCGCATTGAGGCTCAGTCAAACACATGGTTCCCGCCCACTCACCACTAATTAATTTAGTCAGATAGGTTTGCTTTTGCTCTTCGGTACCGTGTGTTTCCAAAGTGTTCATCGCACCATGACTTAACCCTGGATACATGGCCCAAGCCCAATTGGCACCACCCATCATTTCACTCAA
>JAHFSE010000034.1 GCA_023265895.1 Gammaproteobacteria bacterium | reverse complement strand
TTTATTCATACTTTTCTTGAGCGAGATATTCCGCAGCTCGGTATTCAAATACCGTCACAAACGCTACATCGTTTTTGGAAAATGTTGGCGCATTATCACGCCCAAGTGTGGAATGGTAGTGAGCTCGCACGGTCATTTGGCATCTCACAAACCAGTGTGCGCCGATATTTAGATATTTTGACCGACACGCTAGTAATCAAACAATTACAACCTTGGCATGAGAACCTCAGCAAACGCCAAGTCAAAGCACCTAAAATCTATTTAGATGATGCAGGATTATTACATAATTTATTAGGCATAGAGACATTGCAAAATTTAACCATGCATCCAAAAGTAGGTGCCTCTTGGGAAGGCTTTATTATTCAAATAATTATTCGCCAACTGAATGCTCGCCCGGAACAATGTTATTTCTGGGCCAGCTATAGTGGCGCTGAAATAGATTTACTGATTGTGCGCGGACAAGAAAAATGGGCCTTTGAAATTAAGCGAACGACAACACCCAAAACCACTAAATCCATGCACGAATCTATCCAAAGTTTAGGATTAGATAGGTTATATCTGATTCATGCCGGAGAAAAAGATTTTATGTTGGCAGAAAATATTCAAGCGCTGTCTCTATCAGGTTTTTTCAAACATTTTTTAAATTTTCAGCCGTCCCCATAATCAATCCCCTTAACCAACGATGAGCTGAGCTGTGATGCAACAGCGGACTCCAAGCCATTTTCAATTCAAATTCAGGAATTGAAAATGGCGGAGTTTTTAAAACTAATTCAGCATTAGTTGTATACATCATCGCTACTTTAGTGGGCAACGTAGCAATTAAATCATTATTCATGACCAATAAAGCGGGCATGGTGTAATGCCGAGTAAAAATACTGATTTGCCGTTTATGTCCAAGTTTTTCTAGCGCTTTGTCAATCCAGCCTAAACCACTTTGATGTTCAGGGTTTACACCCAAGCCCACACCCATGCCGGTTTTACTCACCCATACATGCTGAGCTTGCAAATAAGTTTTTAAATTAAATTTTTTCGCCATAGGATTTCTGGCATTCAATAGACAAGAAAAACTATCTCGCCAAATGGTTTTTTGATGAAAAGACGCTGGCAACTCATTAAATCGATTAATCGCCATATCTACATGACCTTGCTCTAAATCTTGATAACTGACATCGCTGGGCGTTAAGCAATCCAAAATAATCCCAGGCGCTTCTTCTCGCATCCGTTTAATCATCGCCGGTAATAAAGTGGCTTCCGCATAATCACTACACATAATCCGAAATACCCGCCGGCTATCCTGTGCCTGAAACTCTTGATTGGGCTCTAATAAAGTCTGCATTTCCAAAACCAATTTACGCACTTCTGGTTGTAGTGAGAGCGCTTTTTCTGTGGTTGTCATACCTTGATTGGTACGAATCAGAATGGGGTCATTAAACACTTCTCGCAATCGCTTAAGTGCATTACTCATGGCTGGCTGAGTCAAACCTAACTGATCGGCAGCTCGAGTCACGCTCTTTTCCTTCAGTAGAATATCCAGATAAACCAGCAGATTCAGATCTGTGTTGCGAACATTGCTAACCATATTCACCCCATCAATAGCCAATATAAAAACTATAAATTTCATTAATTATGATAAACCCAATAGACTGGCGGCGCCAAGTTCATTCACCGTCGCTAAAGGAATTCATCCATGACCACTTATGACAGACAAAAAGAAATCGCCCGCATTGAGCAAGACTGGGCTGAAAATCCCCGTTGGGAAAACGTCACTCGCACCTACTCTGCTGCGGACGTCGTACGTTTGCGCGGCTCCATCAAAGTGGAAAACACTTTGGCTAAAATGGGCGCAGAGAAATTATGGAAGCTGATCCAAGGTGAGGCAAAAAAAGGTTATATCAACTGTTTAGGCGCTTTAACGGGTGGTCAAGCCGTTCAACAAGTGAAAGCAGGCATCGAGGCCATTTATTTATCCGGCTGGCAAGTGGCTGCGGATAACAACAGCGCTTCTACCATGTATCCCGATCAATCTTTATATCCAGTGAATTCCGTTCCTGCGGTAGTTCAACGCATCAACAACTCTTTCCGTCGCGCAGACCAAATCCAATGGCAGCGCGATATTAAGCCAGGTGATGCCAAATACGTTGATTATTTCGCACCGATCGTTGCCGATGCTGAAGCCGGTTTCGGTGGCGTATTAAATGCCTACGAATTAATGAAAGCCATGATCGAAGCGGGCGCTGCAGGCGTTCATTTTGAAGATCAATTAGCTTCGGTGAAAAAATGCGGTCACATGGGCGGTAAAGTATTAGTACCTACCCAAGAAGCCATTCAAAAATTAATTGCTGCACGTTTGGCCGCGGATGTTGCTGATGTACCTACCATTGTATTAGCAAGAACCGATGCGAATGCTGCGGACTTGTTAACTTCAGATGTTGATGAAAACGACAAACCTTTCGTCGTTGGCACTCGTACCGCTGAAGGTTTTTACCGTGTTAAAGCGGGCATTGATCAAGCGATTTCTCGCGGCTTAGCTTATGCGCCTTACGCTGATTTGCTCTGGTGTGAAACGGCTACCCCTTGCTTGAAAGAAGCGAAAAAATTTGCTGAAGCCATTCAAGCAAAATTCCCTAATCAATTGTTAGCGTATAACTGTTCACCTTCTTTCAACTGGAAGAAAAACTTAGACGACGCCACCATCGCTAAATTCCAACAAGAATTGAGCGCTATGGGCTACAAATATCAGTTCATTACTTTGGCGGGTATTCACAATATGTGGTTCAACATGTTCGAGTTGGCCTATGACTACGCTCGCGGTGAAGGCATGAAACACTACGTAGAAAAAGTACAAGAGCCAGAATTTGCTGCAGCAGCGAAAGGTTATACTTTCGTTTCTCACCAGCAAGAAGTGGGCACGGGTTACTTCGACGATATGACTACCGTAATTCAAGGCGGTCAATCTTCAGTAACAGCTTTGACCGGCTCTACCGAAGAAGAGCAATTTCATTGATCTTGATGATGCAAAGCTGAATAAAAAGCCCCTTTTTTAAGGGGCTTTTTTGTAGATGTAAGTATCTTTTCCTGGCGTACAATATCTAGCCAGATTACACTGACCTAGGTTGTAATTCTTTATGTACTCAGAAATTGGTTCTTTCGACGCAAAAGCTCAGCTATCTAAATTGCTGCAAAAAGTGAAGCATCACGCTGGTACCTTCCCTTTGGCATACCGAAATTGCTAATGCTCTGCTGGTCGGTGAACGTCGGAATATAATTACTGAAGCGCAGATCATCGACTACCTCAATAGATTATCGCGCCTACCTATTATTACCGACGATACCTCTGTCGCCAATCGTCGCGATCAAGTTATCGCTCTTGCACGAGAACATAAATTATCTGCCTACGATGCAACTTATTTAGACTTAGCCTTGCGAATGAATGCACAACTTGCCACTTTCGATGCAAAACTAACAGAAGCTATGCGACGTGCGGGTGGGAAAATATTTGGGGAATGACGAACTGAGAGGTTTGCATCTTAAATCATTAGCGATATATACCCAAAGCGAATGATTTTTAGGGGAGGCGTCAAGCAACGAAGCCCTAGGAGTGTAGTCTTCCTACTCGACTGGGGTGAGGCGAGATGACAACAAACCCTAAAGATCATTCGGGAAGGGTATTAAAAAAACCAATAACTCACTCCAATGGCTGCGACTAATCCAGCAATATCTGCAATTAATCCACAAGCTAACGTGTGACGCATATTTTTAATTCCCACAGCACCGAAATAAACAGCTAATACATAAAAAGTGGTTTCAGTGCTGCCCTGCATAATTGCAGCCATTTTTCCTACCAAAGAATCTACACCATGAGTTTTCATGGCATCCAACATCATGGCACGCGAACCGCTACCCGATAAAGGTTTCATAAAAGCGGTGGGCAACGCATCGACAAATTGTGTATCCCAACCGAAATAAGTAACACCATATCGAATCCAGCCCAGCACGGTTTCCAATGCCCCGCAAGCGCGAAATACACCCACCGCCACTAACATAGCAACAAGAAAAGGAATTAAATGGGTTGCGGTTTTAAAGCCTTCTTTAGCGCCTTCAATAAAAGTGTCATAAACGTTAATTTTTTTAATCCAACCTATTAATAAAAATAAAATCACCATAGCAAATAAAACAAAATTACCGATGGCGGTGGAATATAAACTCATGATATCCGCAGGCGTATTACCCACCCACCAAACGATGCTCGTTAACAAAGTGATATAACCGAATAAATAAGCCATAATCACCGAATCCCAAATGCGGATCCGTTGCCATAACATCACTGAAAATAAACCGGCTAGGGTTCCAGCGGAGGTAGCTAACAACAAAGGTAAGAAGACTTCAGCCGGATTGGCGGAACCTTGTTGCGCACGATAAAGAAAAATTGTCACCGGCAATAAAGTGACTGAAGCAGAATTTAAAACCAAAAAAACAATTTGTGCATTAGTCGCTGTATCTGGTTTTGGATTTAATTCCTGTAAAGCTTGCATAGCACGAATGCCCATGGGCGTTGCAGCATTATCTAATCCCAACATATTAGCGCCAATGTTCATGGTCATAGCACCCATCGCTGCATGACCACGGGGTACACCCCGCATAATTCGACATAATAAAGGTTCAATGGCTTTTGCTAACACATTCATTAACCCGGACTGCTCAGCAATTTTGAATAAGCCCATC
Source organism: Gammaproteobacteria bacterium (assembly GCA_023265895.1). Taxonomy (GTDB): domain Bacteria; phylum Pseudomonadota; class Gammaproteobacteria; order Pseudomonadales; family JAHFSE01; genus JAHFSE01. Next base: position 12,211 of record JAHFSE010000034.1, on the reverse strand, counting down.
CATAAACATAAAATACCGGTTAATCCCAGGGCAATTTCAAAACCTGATTTTGCACTATCAAATAAAGCGTTGGAAATCTGAGACCATACGGCGGCATCACCCGTAAGCAAACTGTGTAATGAAGCTGTAATAAAAGCGATGAAGAAAAATCCAGTCCAGATGATATTAAGCACAAATAAGATCCTTCTAAGCAAGAAATAGAGGAAAAGTATATCTATATTGACCACACAAATAAATGTGTTATACCTTACACTAAAGAGGAGCGTTCAGTATGGCAACCAATTTGGCAATAGACGATAAGCTTATTATGCAAGCCCTCAAAGCAGGGCATCACAAAACTAAGAAAGAAGCCGTAACCGCCGCGCTCAAAGAGTATGTTGCTCATAAAAAACAACAAGACATCTTAACACTTTTTGGATCCGTCAATTTTGACTTGGAGTACGACTACAAAAAGGCACGTAGTCGATGAAGGTGCTTGTTGATACTTGCATCTGGTCTCAAGCACTGCGTCATAAATCGCCCAATGCAATGATTACTAAAAAACTTTCAGACTTAATTCAAGACAACAGAATTTCCATCATTGGCCCCATACGACAAGAAATTCTGTCTGGCATAGCTAACATAAAACAGTTTCTCAATTTAAAAGAACATCTTTCTGCTTTTGAAGATATTCCACTCGTTACCGAGCATTTCGAAAACGCGGCTGAATTTAGCAATCTTTGCAGAAGCAAAGGTATCCAAGGTTCAACGATAGATTTTCTCATTTGTGCAGTAGCGCATAGAGAAGATCTAACCATATTCACCATCGATAAAGATTTTGAGAATTATAAAAAATACCTACCTATCCAAATCATTCAATAGCGGAATTCTCGACCTATCTAACCCCATCAAATCTGCAAAATTAAATCTGTCTCTGTCTAATAATTGCGATAAACGTATATTTCCCAGCGCAGTGAAAATAGTTTCCACACGACCTGGATATTGTTTATCCCATTGCTGAAGCATGGTTTTAATCGCTTGACGTTGTAAGTTATCCTGCGAGCCACATAAATTACAGGGAATAATGGGGAAAGCTTTTTGTTGGGCATAACGCACTATGTCTTTTTCTCGGCAATACGCCAATGGCCGAATAACAATGTGCGTACCCTCATCACTGCGTAATTTTGCTGGCATAGCTTTTAGCGTACCACCAAAAAATAAGTTGAGAAAAAACGTTTCGATGATGTCATCTCTGTGATGACCCAAAGCAATTTTAGTTGCGCCTAATTCTGTTGCTGTGCGATATAAAACACCACGACGTAATCGTGAACATAACGAACAAGTCGTTTGACCTTCAGGAATCACACGTTTTACTACGCTGTAGGTATCCTCCTCAACAATACGATATTCTATGCCTAATTGAGTTAAATAATGAGGGAGCACTTCCTCTGGAAATCCCGGTTGTTTTTGATCAAGATTCACGGCAATTAATTCAAAAGATACCGGCGCATTACGTTGCAAACTCATGAGCATATCTAACAAGGTATAAGAATCTTTGCCACCCGATAAACACACCATAATACGATCACCCTCAGCGATCATAGAAAAATCCATCACGGCCTGCCCGACTTCTCGGCGCAATTTTTTTTGTAGTTTATTGATATTAGTTTTTGCTTTTTTTGCGACGTAATTGCTCTGCAAGGGTAATACTTCTCTAGCCTGCTCACTCACACTGAGTTACTCCAATCCATATCATTCACATAAACGAAAAAATGGTGATTTATGACAAGGCTGCCATTCAAGCAAGATACCACTCACATGTAAAGTAGACTTCTTTTGGAATCATCACGCCCATAAAAAAGCCTTCAATGATCATCTCATTGAAGGCTTGAGTTTCAGCCCACTTAAGCTAGATCGAGCGCTAGATTACAAAATCATAACCACCCCAAAACACCTACAGCTGATTATTCTGTTGACCTCCAGGATTCTGTTGACCTCCAGGATTCTGTTGACCTCCAGGATTCTGTTGACCTCCAGGATTCTGTTGACCTCCAGGATTCTGTTGACCCCCGGGCGCCAAGAAAGTCTGCAAATGTGCTTCTCCACCCTCTGTTACCACGCCAACTAAATAGTGGCTACCTGTTTTTAACACGACATCAAAAATCACTGGCTCTGTTCGCGAGGTAGTGGAAGTAAAAGTACCATCATTCGCCGCTTGTAAAGCCACTCGATTATTCATGTTATTTTGTACCGACACAGACGACACTGTATTTAAGAAAACAAACTGCCATCGATTACCAGAGACCTCCGTTATGTTGAGATCATTTGTAGTGTTATTGTCAAAGTCATGGCTACCTATTAAGGTGAGCAATGGCGGTGGTAAAAACCATTTAGCTTTGGTTGTCGCACTTTCAACATTATTAATCTCAAACTCTATTTGCTGATCAGAACCCGTCAGTTTGACTGATAAATGCCCATTACGACCTAAGGTCATTTGTTTCGACGAGCTATCTTCTGGATAGCTGGTCTGTAATCCAATGGTCGCCGCTCTAATCCGTGGTGGAATATTCGCGTCATTAGAATTGGCGCGAACCTCCAGGCCGATCCAAGGTGCTCGCGTGTTTTTATTACGAATCAAATAGAAGCCTGGATTGGTTAAAGAGACGGGCACGACCGTCTGCTGCTGATTAATAATTTCCAGTTTATTACTCAGCCCTTCTGCCAATATCATCTGGTTATTATTTCTCACCAATAGGGAATATAACGTCGCTGACCCTGTACAATTACTGAAATCTGCCGTTGCAACAGTCGCATTTGATGTCCCCACAAGTCCACAATGAGGTGGCTCTAGAAGCCCATTAGGATCGCTATCCACTTTCAACACTCGACCAGCCAATACCGCAATATTATCGGCCAAGGTCACGCTGCTGCCTTCAACCATTGCATGACCGACACTGTTCCCTAAGGTAATTGCACCGTTAGTGCCCATTGTAAATAACCGATTAGCACTACCCGCTAGACAGGATCCATTTTTGGTCAATAAACCATTGGCAAAACAAACCGTATCGCCATCGCTCAGTTTCAACTCATTATCAACAAAACTACCCCCTGAGCCACCCACACCATTGCTAGAGAAGGTAATACCAGAATAGAGTGCTCGGCTGACGCCAATGGTCTCTCCTGTACTATTTCCAATGTAGGCAATGAGTTTTAGATCACAGGTACGGCCACTTAAGGGACCGGTATCTTGCGTTGATAAAGTAAAGGAAGGCGCTACAAAACCCGATTTGTCCTTACCTTGCGCGAAACGCTGAATTGAAGATTCAGGAAGATTACGACTCAAATCTCCCGCACAAGCAATCACTAATTGGTAACCCTGAGCGTTTGCTACCGCATCACTTGCGATGGTAATTCCACTAGAAAGACTGACAGGCGTGCTAGGATCAATATCAGCCCCCTGCAATTGAACATTCGTCGGTACCGCGAAAGTATCCGTAGGCACACGCACCAACACTTTACCTTTCAACGCAGGTGCTGCTGCCCCAAGTGTCGCGCCTGTCACAGGATTTTTCGGTGCACTAAATTCCACCGTATAGCTAAACACTGCTTGATGCTGAGGTAAGCTATCTAACTTGGATTGGTCCACAACCATATGGTACGAAACATAACTATCTGTAACGCTGTCTGCTTCTAACGAGAAGCCCGTTACGGCACTATTGGCTGTACAAGTAAATTGGCTATAGGTATTTGCATTCGCATCAAAGCTCGGCGGTACACAGTTAAAAATCACCTGCTCAGCTGCACTACCCAACAGATCATTACTTGCCGCAAGACTGACTTTCTTAATCACTCGTGGATCTAAATTGCGAGTGCTCACTAACAAGGAACGCTCAGCGTGACCTTGATCGTCATTCTCACTTAATACGGTGATATCTAACCCATTGCCAGCAGGCCCATTATTTGCGCCATTACCACCACCATTTGGTCCATTATTATTGCCATTGCCACCATTATTCCCAACGGCCGAACCACCGCCGGCAGGATTGCTGCTACCACCGGGAATATTGGCATCATTATCATTGGGATCAAATAACGCAGGCACGCCATCGAAGTCTTTATCATACACATAACCTAGTGCGTTACCGGATAAAGTCAGTCCAGGCAAGGTCGTAGCACAAGTATGACCATCGGTGAAACAAACGATATCCGCTTCACCACCCCCATCATTGGATTTGCTAAAGGTTGAAACTTCCATAGCAATATCAAAATTAGCTTTCGGATCTGTAGCCAAACGTTTACGTAAAATCCTTGCAACATAAACAGGTTTTACGCCTTGATCCGTATGTTCAAGCACAGCTACGATATCGCCTTGTTTGAGTTCTGAGATATAAGCGGGTGCATTATCTGGATCCGCACTCATTTCATACTGACGTGAAGTTTTATTAAAACTGATCTTCACGAAAGTGTGGTTACTCACTGCATCCAATCGCACAGGTATTTTGCTAAAATCTGCTGGATCACCAAAAACGCGTTTAAACTCTCCTTCGGGATCAGTAATACCAGCAGCAAAGTTGGTATCAAAATCCTCACCCGCATAACGAATCATCACACCCGTGGTTGCTTCATTCAAAGCTGAATAGAGCGCGGACTGCCCACCAAAACCCACTTGCTGCGGTGGCAAAATTTGTGGCCCGGTATAATTGGTTGGTTTGTCTAACACTAACCAATCACCATAATTCAATTGATAATAAGTCAATTTATTACGGCTGCCATTACCACCACTGTTGTTGCCATTAAATCCTGGCGCGTTGGCAGAATTAAATGCAGCAATATTGGGCGATTCGATTGAGCCTAAATTACTGATTTTCATGAAACCAAAGTCGATATGCGCTTTATTATTTCCCGCTGGGTCAGTAAAGGTATCGACGAAACGAATTTCTAATACCCAATATTGACCGTTGCGATCACGGAACAAATATAAGCGATTAAAGCTACATTGAGCGGTTCGTTGATCACACAGATCTCGATCAAATACACTCGCATCTAAATCAAGCGTTGGGCTTAGTAAAGTCCTACTCTCTCCATCACTGTCCAAATCACTCTCGACTGATTTAGCCAAAGCCAACACACTATTACCCAAGAAAGCATTTAAACCAACCGCCGGTTTTGTGGTTGCTGTAGCATCACTGTCTAAGGTTAACTCATGCTCATCCTTAGATTTAACATACAAAGGTGCAAAGCCAGCGCCGGTACCACCACGCACTAGTTGAAACACACCATTCGCTGAAGTGGAGGCCAAACGGAAATCCACTAAACCATTGACCGCACTTTCTTCCGCAATGGGGAAAATAGTTCTCGACCCGGGTTTCTCATAATTACTTAAATCAACACCATCAAAGCGCGCAGCGCCTGCGGCATTCGATGGTTTTGCTTGATTGCTATCCAAACCAGCACCAGGAATCGCAGACATTCTGACATCAGGACCTATCTGTAAAGGATGCGCTGAATCACATAACCGATTGTTCGCAACAAAACCATCGGCGGTGAAAGGTATTTGCGGCAACGTCGCACTGACGTATTTACTAATAGAGAATTTCAACAAATATTGCGTATGATCGCCGGTAGGAATACCGCTGATAGTATAAGTTCGCAACGCAGGCACAGCAGTTCCGCTGATTAACTCAGAAGTAGTAACAACACCTGGAACAGCGGTATCCCCATTCGAAAAAGATTGTGTTTGTGAATTATAGGTTGTACTAAATAGTGAAGCATTTAACGTACTGGTGCTGTCACCAGTTTGTGGATCCTGCCCGTCATACCGTCTTACCGTACAGGTTACGCTCATAGTATCACTACGGGTAATTCCCGAAATATTTCTGACATCTTCAAAACTTTGTCGTTTAAACTCTGGCAGTGTAGGTAAACCACTGATGCCATCGGCCATAGCACTCGCGGCCATATCAAATGCATCACCGTCATCTAAATCAGAAACACTCAATACGGAACGAACCATACTGCTGAGTGTCACGCCTTCTTGCGGACGTAAAAATTTAAGATTTTTATAATTAGGAACTAATTTTGCGTTATCAGAACTTACGCCATCAATGGTCGCTGGCGCAAAAAATCCATCGGCCGTTTGAACCAGATACTTACTTTGCAAAAGTAATTTCACAAAGAATAAAGAAGATCGCGCATTTAACTCCGTATCCCCAGTAAATGTCTGACCAAATAGCGTCGAGGGCACCGCTGCTGTTAGCCCTTTTGCCACTTCATTACGTGCTATTTCATAGGCTGGTGTAATCGGATGACTCGAATCCCCTTGAATTAAACCTTGATAATCGGAAGCTCTGGTTGGATAAATATTTAATAAGGCCGCGTTGGGATCAAAGTTTGAACCATCTTCTTGACGGGCTTTTTCAATATTAAATTGAATTGCTTCAGGTGCTAACCCTGCATAGAAAGAAGCATTACTGGTCAATGAATTCGCCGCAGCTCTCACATTGGAGCCAAGAGAAACACTCAATGCTCGCACAATTTCTGTTGCATCTACGCTGCTGTCTGAACCAGATAAAGGTGTTTCTTCTGAAGCAAACACCGGGAAACCATTAGGCGCCAGATTAACTTCTTGTTGATACCACTGAAAGTTATCGCTCACAACGGCCGCCAATTGACTCAATTTTACGGTGCTATTTAATTCAATAATTTTATCGATTAATGCTTGTGAAGCTAAGCCACTGGCATTGTTTTGCACTTGCTCAGAAAACTGATGAAATAACGCCACACGATCACGCAAATTGAAATCGCTCGGTGTTGGATTGCCGCTGGGTTGAAAAATGCGACCTAATGCCGCAGTTAGACGGGTTTGAAAGGCGTCATCGGTATCCGTACCCAATAACTGAGTTTTCACCGCGGATAATCTTGGTGCGTAATAAAGCGAAACAGCGCCACCCGCAGTCACAGTAAATTTACTATCGCTATCTAAATCAGCATCACCGACGGTAAAGACACGATATTTACGATCGGTATAGGTACCACCAGGCAAACCTTCATTGGGAATTTGTGGTGGTAAAAACATGCTGATGCCTACGACTGCGGCGGTTCCCGCATCATTGCTTTCGAGTACGACAGCAAAACCCATATCCATAAAAAATTCTTGTAATTTTTTTCGCAATTGCGTTTGATTTTGCGTTTGAATAACCGTTGCATCAGCGGTGACACCTTGTTTTAAAATATTGCTTAAGGTCCCCGCGGTATTTGCCGCACTCACTGTACTTGTAACTTGCGTAGATACGCCATTTGCAATGGTTGAATTCAATCCCGATAACTGACCGACGGTTGCCGCAGACAAGCCTTCCTGCGTGGTTTTTTCTGCATCTTCCTTAACGGAATCTGCTGCCAAAATTTGGGTAGTCAAACTGCTGTTTAATGTTGAACTGTTGGCATTCAACATGGTTTCCAAAGCTGTTAATTGTTGAGGGCTCACATCTAGCGCCATATCCGATTGAACACTATCAATAGTTTCTTGTTTGGTTTTTCCATCCGCCACAGCAATTTCTTCATCACTGGCAGAAGCAAGAACATCAGCCATATCGCTGGAAATATCAGAAACAACATCTCGAGTAATGGTTTTGTTCGTTGCATCGATAAAATCTAATTTGGCTAAATTTGTCGCGCCATCTTCCACATGCTTAATAATGGTATCGCCAATTTTAGTCACAATCGGATCTAAGGTGGTTAATTCAGGCTCAGCAGTCGATTCATCTTTAGCGCCAGAATCCACCACTGAATTCATTTCAATGACAGTAGGTTCTTCACCACTATTAGACACACTAATTGCACGAACACGCACATCACCTAATGCTTCAAATGCAGTTAATACCGCTTGATCCGTTGCATTAGCAGCTACTTTCCCCTGCTCAACCATCCAAGGTTTGATGTCCGCTACAGTGGCTTCATAATGACCTTCATCATCAGTTTTAAGGGTTGCAATGGGATCCGCACAGCTCGCATCAGTGGCTAAATCGCAAAAAGAAACCAGGGCAGCCACAGGTACCATATCATCTTGAGTCACCGGAGCTACTGCAGATTCATGAGCTCGTGCATACGCTCTAAATGCCGCTGCTCTTTTATAATATTTCACCGGCGTAGGAATTGAGCGACGCATCACCAAACTGGCGCCATTATTTGATTCAGGAAAACCATTGACTTGTCCCTGCAAAGCAACACTTTGACCTGCCACAATCACCGCGGTGACATTGGTTGTGCTGGAACCACTGAGCGTGCCATCAGAAACAGATAGGGTCGCGGTATAACTGCCTGCATCTGCATAGGTATAAGATTGACTCGTGGTCGTTTTACAATTGCTAATGCTGATAGGCGTTAATCCAGTGCCAGGTGTTAGCGTACAACTGAGCGCGTCTGTGCTGTTGCTATCAGACACACTCCAGCTAAAACTCACCGCCTTCGAAGTGGTGGTAGACGCTACACCAGAAAAAGAACTCACCGTGGGCGCCACATTGACACTGGCAGTACCGCCGCTACTACTACCGCCACCACCGCCACCACAACTGGCAAGCATCACAATTAAGGTAATAGAAAATATTCGCTGTAGCAGGCTGTTCATACACTAACCCTTGACATTGTTTATACCATTAAAAAATTCACGCACTCACCCGAAATTAGCGCTTCATAAACCATAGACAGAAAATCATCATTCGTAAAAGCCAGTTTTACATAAAAGTAATTTTTGTTTGATTTTTGTTTGTGCGTTTTCTGCAACGCCTTGAAAAATAGAAGGGTTCAACAACAAACAGAATAATTTCCTATATATCCATCTATTGTTAACAGAATAGCGGCCTAGTAGTCATACACCCGCATCTCGTCAAGCAAGAAAAAAACACAAAAAGCCACTTGTTTCAAATTATTTCAATGCGCCATCAAAAATGACATCCATACTTAATTCAATATGATTTCACCCGCAAGCACAGAAAAGGTTTGCAAGTGAAAGCATGGAGCAAGTTGTTTTTTTAACAGGTGACTAGATCGTAAAAAATGACTTTTTCATTGGGCTAAACGCGGGATGTAAACGCTATGTTGTATCAGCGAAAACTTATCCTCTGCCAAAAATTATTTCTGGCATTTTTCTTCATCAGTTTATCTGCGCTCTGCTACGGTGGAGAGGATAACAGTTTTGATTTATCAAAAATTAGCCAGATTTTTACTGGCCAAAAAAGTCATACCTCGCAATTTAAAAATTACAACATGGTGGATGAGGATGCTTACTTAGCATCACCAAACTTTGATACCCATTGGCAATTTGGCACCGCCTCACGTAAGGGTGAATTTAATTGGAATATTGCCAGTGATGCGACAGGAAAAGTGACACCCAATGTGTTGTCGGAATTAAGCTATAAAGATTTGATCATCACAGAAGTAACCAGCGCATTTAGAGCACGCAAAACCACCGGTGCACTTTCTGGTTTACTAATTGAAGCCAAATTAAATCTCGGACAAGTTTCAACAGGTGTTGTGCAAGACTCAGATTACAACGCTAATGATCGTCAAGATGAGTACAATCGCAGCGTTGCCAATCCACAGGGTTCTTCTACTGTTTCAGCAACCACGGCGATTGGTTATAACCTCTATAACAGCACACACCTTGCTTGGAACACCTGGTTAGGTTATGCATTTAACGAACAAAATTTTATTAAACGCGATGGCAAACAGGTATTATCCAATGAACATCCAAATGATCTGGCAGCATATACTAACTTAGACAGTCAATACGACGCACAATGGCAAGGCCCTTGGGTAGGTGGAGAATGGAATTGGCAGCAACATAATCACACGCTCGGTTTCCGCATGGAACAACATTGGCCCAGCTATTATGCAGCAGCAAATTGGAATCTGCGGGCTGAATTAGCTCATCCAAAATCATTTGATCAAACAGCACAAGGTAATGGAAAAGTATTCGAATTAAGTTATCAATACGCGATCACTCGACAATTACATTTGATGCTACAAGCACACCATGAAGTATGGAAAACTAACCGTGGCATTGATACGCTCTATTATGCCAATGGCAATAGTGCAACCACACGATTAAATGGTGCTAATTGGGCCAGTCAAGGTGTGTCGGTGGGCCTTACTTTTCAATAAACACAGGCGCATATTATTCAACAGCTAACCAAACACGCACTCGATGCATCCACACGATATCCAACACAGCCTGTGATAGTTGCGCTTGGTAAGATGTGAGTTGTGGATGCTCTTTTTTAAATGATTCCGCCGCATAAAATAAATCAATACTGACTTTATTCTGATGAAAATGTAATAACGCTGAACTCAACTCAGGTGTTGGCTGAATATCCTGCCAACGCACAGCTAGTATTTTTAAAATTTCATCACGCAACGGTAATAAAGGTTGATCCAACTGGCCTTCATAAACATCTGGCTCTGCATCAATATGAACCGTAATATCGGCTAGATTCGGCTGATGCTCTTGCAAAACTTTCATCACCCATTCTGCAATATGATGCCCTTCAGACACACTGATAAAAGGCAATACCTCAACATGCACATCCAATGAAGTCATAGGCCCCATGTGTCGGCTACGTAATTCATGCACATCTTTAACGCCATTCACTTTTTTAATGAGTTGTTTAATTTCCATTTGTTGTTTATGGGTGAGCGCATGAGAATCCACTAATTCTTTGGCACTCTGTAAACAAAATTTCCAACCAATCCATGCCATATAACCACAAATAATTAACGCCACTACTTGATCCAACCAAGGCACGCCTAACATAGCAACACCAACGCCGACTAAAACAAAAATAGCGGAAAATCCATCGGTGCGACTGTGCCAAGCGTTCGCAATTAATAATTGTGAATTCAGATCTTTTCCAACTTTAACCAAATAACGATACAAACCTTCCTTAATAAAAATGCTGAGCAACGCAACTAACAACACCGGCCAAGTGGGCACAGGTACAACCGCATGTCCTAATAAAATACGCATATTTTCCAGCGCTAAACCGCCCGCAATAAAAATTAAAATAGCCCCCAACAAAGCGGTGCCTAACGCCTCAAAGCGACCATGTCCATAAGGATGTTCTGCATCAGCACCGGAGAAACTAATTCTATTAACAAACCACACTAAAACATCGGTGAGCAAATCTGACAAAGAATGTATGCCATCGGCAATCAATGCATTAGAATGCCCCAGCACCCCTACCCAGACTTTAGCAATGGATACGATAATATTGACCAGCGCACTCACCACCGTCACACGTTGCGCTTTGGCTAATTCACTAGAAGGTTGCTTAACAATCGTCATACACTTGCTCTCAAAAAAATTCGTCATAGACCCAAAGGATAACATGTTCATGAAGATCGCCCGCATTATTTTCATCTCGCTTAGTTTATTGTCTACTACCGCTTTTTCCTACGGTGCAGAAACTAACAACGCCCGTCATGAGGATGAGTTACAACTCGGTATCGGACCTGCCTTCGTATTACTACCAGATTATCCCGGATCAAAACATACCAAAGCCTGGCCAGTGCCGCTGCCCTATCTCAACTATCAAGGCCGTCATTTTTCCCTTAACCGTGAAGAAATTGCTTGGAATTTTAATTCACAAGGTGCCTGGCATGGCTCTGTGAGCATTAATGGTTTACCACCCGTAGAACGCAAACATACTAAAAATGTTTCGAACATCGATCAAACTCGCGACACTACTTTAGAAATTGGCCCTTCGCTTATTTATGATTTTAATTCACGATGGCAAGCACAAGTTGCTGTCCGACAAGTCATCGGTACCGACCTTGCGCGTTGGCAATTGGTAGGTTGGCGTTTCAATCCAAAAATTGCCTATGCCTGGCCCAGCACAGAAACACCCGATCAAGGCACTCAGTGGGAATTTACTTTTTCAAGTCTTTGGAATAGCGCAGCTTATAATGATTATTTTTATCAAGTCAGCGCACCAGCGACGCCGATTTATGACGCAACCAGTGGTTATGGCGGTAGTTATTTATCGGTGAAATATCGCTATCGCGAAAAGGCTTGGTTGTGGAGCGCTTATTTACGCGCTCAAACTTTAGATCAGGCTACTTTTGCTGACAGCCCATTGGTAGAAACAAAAACGGCCGTGACTTTTGGGGTCGCAGCCATTTGGATTGGTTATCAAAAACCGCTACAGTCACTGCTCCGTCATTTCAACAATCCGAGTTT
>JAHFSE010000163.1 GCA_023265895.1 Gammaproteobacteria bacterium | reverse complement strand
AAGCTTTTATAGCCATCCATCGTGATATAAGAATAGTGAACAAAGAGATCATCTCCGCCGCTATCGGGTCGAATAAATCCATATCCTTTAGCGTTATTGAACCATTTTACCTTTCCTGTAGCCATACAAACAAACTCCCTATGGGCTATATATAAAATATAAAACACACACCAATGTCGGCAACTTTGCCCGATGATTGCATTTTTTAACACGAATTATTATTGGCTAGCCTTATGCGCGTCGTTAAAAATAAGTGCCATAATCAAGCAACATAAGCGCTGGTGTTGAGACACATGGCTATCATCCTTTTGCTCTCATGACGTGGGATGTTAGGTGGACAACACTGGGCCAAACTGTCGTCTATTCGAATTCATTAGTCAAGCCTGTTCATGGGAATAACAATTTTGTTTCTATGAGTAAAATATACAAAATTACACGCAGCTATATTTGGGCATTTTTTATGCGATAACTGCAACAAACCTCAAAGTATTTTTTATTTTCATCTGAATAGAGCAAGGGTAGTATGGAAGGAGTCATGAGACTGAAATCTGTCAAGTCAACTTGGCTAGAATTTATTAAAAAAGCCAAAGAATTTTATGAGTTCTGGTAATGCGTAAAACTTGTTTTCTTCAGCTAACATTAAATCAAAAGGACGATGAGTTGATGGACTTGGAAAAATCAGGTGATTTAGCCGTGCAGGAAAGGCGGTTAGAAGTTTCACCACCCTCCAGGTACAAAGTCATTATGCTCAATGATGACTACACGCCGATGGAATTTGTTGTGGAAATTTTAGAAAAATTTTTCCACATGTCCAGTGAGCAAGCAACCCAAGTCATGTTGACGGTGCACTACAAAGGCCGAGCAACCTGCGGTGTGTTTTCTCGGGACATTGCTGAAACCAAGGTGGTTCAAGTCATCCGATATGCAAGAGAAAATCAGCATCCTCTACTGTGTGAAATTGAAAAAGTCACCGAGTAGGTGATTCGGCGATAAGGCAACTATGCTTAAGCAGAGCGTGTCTTTTTCGTTACAGTCATTCCACTCCAGTAGAAAACCAGTGATAAGGTATTGGCAGATGTTAAGCAAAGACTTGGAAGTAACCCTCAATTTGGCTTTTCGTGAAGCGCGTTCAAAGCGACATGAATACATGACGGTAGAACATTTATTACTGGCCTTGCTAGATAATGATGCAGCTGCTCGAGTGTTAAAAGCCTGTGGAACTCAGTTGGATGAGTTGCGTTCTGAACTCACACGTTTTGTGGATGAAACCACACCCTTAATTCCTAATGCTGACGGTGAACGAGAAACACAACCGACCTTGGGTTTTCAGCGAGTATTGCAGCGTGCGGTATTTCATGTGCAATCTTCTGGCAAAAAAGAAGTTTCTGGTGCCAATGTATTGGTCGCTATTTTCAGTGAGCAGGAAAGTCAGGCCGTATACTTTTTGAAAAAGCAGAGCATTGCTCGCATTGATGTGGTGAATTATATCGCCCATGGCATTTCTAAAGTATCTGATGATTCCAATAATCCACCGGATTTAGGCCATCATCATGAATTGCCTCAGGATGATGAGAGTCATTCATCCGGTCATGAGTTACCCGCAAAAAGTCCATTAGAAGCTTATGCGACGAATTTAAATGAATTAGCTGCTGCGGGTCGAATCGATCCATTGGTGGGGCGTGATGAAGAGATTTTGCGAGCTTCTCAAATCCTCTGCCGTCGACGTAAAAATAATCCCCTGTTAGTCGGTGAGCCTGGCGTGGGTAAAACTGCTATTGCTGAAGGCTTGGCTAAATTGATTGTGGATAAAAAAGTACCGGATACCCTAGCGGATAGCATCGTTTATTCTTTAGATCTGGGCGCGTTGTTAGCGGGCACTAAGTATCGGGGTGATTTTGAGAAACGGTTTAAAGCGTTGTTAGCGGACTTGCAAAGACATCATAAAGCAATTCTGTTTATTGATGAGATTCACACCATTATCGGTGCAGGTGCCGCTTCAGGTGGGGTGATGGATGCCTCTAATTTGTTAAAACCTCTGTTGGCCTCGGGGGGAATCAAGTGTATAGGCTCCACCACCTTTACTGAATATCGTGGGATTTTTGAAAAAGATCGTGCGTTGGCTCGCCGCTTCCAAAAAATTGATGTATCAGAACCAACCGTTGATCAGACTTATCAAATATTAAGAGGCTTGAAAGCGCGTTTTGAAGAGCACCATCAAGTGCGTTATACCGATAAAGCGTTGCAAGCGGCGGCTACTTTGGCCGATAAGTATATCAATGATCGTTTTCTGCCAGACAAAGCCATTGATGTGATTGATGAAGCAGGTGCTTATCAGCGTTTGCAATTGCCCAGTAAACGGAAAAAAGTGATTGGTGTCACCGATGTAGAAAGTATTGTGGCGAAAATTGCTCGTATTCCGCCGAAGAGCGTTTCTACCTCTGACAAACAGATGTTAGAAAATTTAGAGCGTGACCTCAAAATGACGGTGTTTGGTCAGGATGAAGCAATTACCGCGGTAAGTATTGCAATTAAAATGTCTCGTGCTGGTTTAACCACGCCCAATAAGCCGGTTGGCAGTTTCTTATTTACCGGGCCAACAGGTGTTGGGAAAACTGAAGTTGCGCGTCAATTAGCGCAAATTATGGGTGTTGAATTAATTCGCTTTGATATGTCGGAATATATGGAGCGGCATACCGTTTCTCGTTTGATCGGTGCACCTCCTGGTTATGTGGGTTATGACCAAGGTGGATTATTGACCGAAGCGGTGACCAAGCAACCTCATTGCGTATTGTTGTTAGATGAAATTGAAAAAGCCCATCCCGACGTGTTCAACTTGCTGTTGCAAGTGATGGATCACGGTACTTTAACGGATAATAATGGCCGCAAAGCAGATTTTCGCAATGTGATTGTGATTATGACCAGTAATGCTGGTGCGGAACAAATTTCTCGTGCTTCCATTGGCTTTACTGAGCAAAACCATACTTCCGATGGTATGGAGCAACTGAAAAAAATGTTTACTCCAGAGTTCCGTAACCGCCTTGATAGTATTGTGCAATTCAAATCTTTGGATCTTTCCATTGTTAAAAATGTGGTGGATAAATTCTTAGTGGAATTACAAGCGCAATTAGATGATAAGCGCGTTACCCTCCATGTAGATGAAGCTGTTCGTACTTGGATTGCAGAAAAAGGCTATGATCCAAAAATGGGTGCTCGTCCCATGGCGCGTTTGATTCAAGAACAGCTCAAGCGGCCCTTGGCAGAGCAGATTTTGTTTGGTGAACTCAGTCAGCAAGGGGGTGACGTTTTTGTCACGCTAGACGGTGAACAGCTTAAATTTCAAATTGAGCAGCCAGAAAAGACCTTCGCTTGAGTCATTGTAAATCTTAGTAATTAAAGGCGAATCCTTTTAGACAGGTTCTAAAAGGATTCGCCTTTTTTATTCATAATCGATAAGCGCCTATTTTCTAGTCGTTTCTGTAAACATATTTGCACTCACCCTTTTAATTCTGCTTTACCCCACAAAAAACATCGTGCTAGGATGGCAGGGCGTGGGTACTCTGCGAGTGACTTGGTAATTAACGGATGTCTAAGGTTATTTTGGTTAGTTCCGCACCTTCATTGCTCAAAGAGACAAGAAAGAAAATAGACAAATCATCGATTGGGGCAAGTGAAGAAAAAGCGTTAGCGAGAGAAAATTCGTTACTAAAACCCAACCGCTTTTATTCATTTTGTCGAAGTCAAATCAGTTAATATAACAAGATCGCCTGTTAAGGAGTGTATTTATGAATAATTTGATGAAATCATTGGGACGAAAAGGCTTTGTTTTAAGTTTGCTAGTGGCCTTGTTTTTAGTTGTAGGGTGCGGTGGTTCTAGTGATAACCATATTGAGAATAAAAAAAGTGCACTGTGTCAGACTGATCCATCGCTTACGTTTTGCTAGCAGTAGGTAGATAGCCCTCTCTTTGTTGTTTGGAAATACAGAAACGAAGAGAGGGTAATAAAAATTAAATTGCCATAAAAAATTAAAATTAAAATTAAAATTAAATCGTCAAGCCATTTCAGAATTTATTTAACTTTGAGGGTTTTCTCATGTCAATCCATGCAGATTCACGCATTGGTCGTTCTGTTGTTTCACCTGCAGATGAATCTGTAGTTTTACCTGAACGAACAGAAGCGTTAGAAAGAATCAACCAATTAAAAACAACCAAT
>JAHFSE010000162.1 GCA_023265895.1 Gammaproteobacteria bacterium | reverse complement strand
AAGGTTAGGTAGTGCCCCTAAACTTTCAAAATTGCGCTCTTTATAAATATGCGCATCATACTCAATTTGAATTAATCGATTTCTTTTGCTCGGAATAACTGGGGTAAATCTCTCCAGGGCGCACCCGTGCGAATAATCCAACAAACAGCTTCCAAAAAAAGTCGGTCGTCTTTTCCATATCGTCCTTTTGGCGGAGGAAGTAGCTTGCTTAACCGAGACCACATTTCATCAAAATGAAGCCTTTTTTAGCAATATTTTTAAAAGTTAAAAAAGTTTAGGGACGCTGCCTAATAGGTGTGGCTTTAGCTGCAATTTTTCTCTAGAATACCGCCGCTTATCGGATCCTCTTTCCAAGAATTCGAAGGCACTTGAGTTAAATTTGAAGAAACTCGGAGGCCTCGTTGAATATTCCAGCGCTTCTCGTTCTTGCTGATGGCAGCATTTTTCGCGGCCAATCTATCGGTATGACCGGTTTATCCGTCGGTGAAGTGGTATTTAATACTGCGCTCACTGGCTATCAAGAAATTTTATCTGACCCGTCTTATGCCGAACAAATCGTCACTTTGACCTATCCACATATCGGTAATGTGGGCACCAATAATCAAGATCAAGAATCAAATCGTGTATGGGCTAAGGGCTTAATTATTCGTGATGCGCCTTTATTGGCCAGCAGCTGGCGAATGCAGTGTTCTCTTGGAGATTATCTTCAACAACAAAAAGTCGTTGCCATTGCGGGCATTGATACGCGAAGGCTCACTCGTGTGTTGCGGGAAAAAGGTGCGCAAAATGGCTGCATCATGGCGGGTGATATTGATGAAGCAAAAGCTTTAGCGGCAGCGAGTGCATTTTCTGGTTTGAAAGGTTTAGATTTAGCTCAGCGCGTGACGACGGAGCAAACCTATGTTTGGAGTGAAGGTTCTTGGCAATGGGGCAAGGGGTATGCGTCGCCTGCAACGACTTGTTATCACGTGGTCGCGTACGATTTTGGTGTGAAGCATAATATTTTACGCATGTTAGTAGATCGCGGTTGCAAAGTTACTGTGGTGCCAGCCAAAACTTCTGCTGAGCAAGTGCTTGCATTAAAACCTGATGGCGTATTTTTATCGAATGGTCCTGGCGATCCTGAGCCTTGTGATTACGCTATACAAGCCATTCAAGTTTTTCTTGAGAAATCCTTACCCATTTTTGGTATTTGTTTGGGGCATCAACTATTGGGTTTAGCTTGCGGTGCGAAAACACTGAAAATGAAATTTGGTCATCACGGTGCGAATCATCCGGTTCGAGATTTAGAAAATCGAGTGATGATTACCAGTCAGAATCATGGTTTTGCAGTGGATGAGGCAAGCTTACCAGCAGAGATAGAATGTACGCATCGATCTTTATTTGATGGAACTTTGCAAGGTCTTCGTCATCGCACTAAACCGGCTTTTAGTATGCAAGGTCATCCAGAAGCCAGCCCAGGGCCGCATGATGCAGGACATTTATTCGATCAATTTATTCAACTGATGAAAAGTTGTTTGTAGAAATCCCCCCTAACCCCCCTTTTTCAAAGGGGGGAATTGTTTGGTAGGTTAACTTCCCCCCTTTGAAAAAGGGGGATTGAGGGGGATTTTTATATATGTTGTGTTTCTCTGAGTTTTTTCGAGTAAGAAATTATGCCAAAACGAACTGATATAAAGAGCATTTTAATTTTGGGTGCCGGCCCGATTGTGATCGGCCAAGCCTGCGAATTTGATTATTCTGGTGCGCAAGCTTGTAAAGCGTTAAAAGAGGAAGGTTATCGGGTTATTTTGGTAAATTCCAATCCAGCTACCATTATGACTGATCCCACCATGGCGGATGCCACTTATATTGAACCGGTGCGTTGGCAAACGGTGGCGAAAATTTTAGAACAAGAAAAACCGGATGCGATATTGCCGACTATGGGCGGACAAACCGCATTAAATTGCGCGTTAGATTTAGCGCGCGAAGGTATTTTAGATAAATTAGGTATTGAATTAATTGGTGCAACGAAAGAGGCCATCGATAAAGCAGAAGATCGCGAAAAATTTGATAAAGCCATGAAAGCCATTGGCTTGGAAACGCCACGTTCAGCGATGGCGCATAGTTTAGAAGAAGCACTACAAGTGCAAAGTCAGTTGGGTTTTCCTTGTATTATTCGCCCCTCTTTTACGATGGGTGGTAGCGGTGGTGGTATTGCTTACAACCAAGAAGAATTTGTCGAAATTTGTGAGCGCGGTTTGGATTTATCGCCAACCAATGAATTATTGATTGATGAATCGCTGCTGGGTTGGAAAGAATATGAAATGGAAGTGGTGCGAGATAAAAAAGATAACTGCATTATTATTTGTGCCATTGAAAATTTTGATCCCATGGGTGTACATACGGGAGATTCAATTACGGTAGCGCCGGCGCAAACTTTGACGGATAAGGAATATCAAATCATGCGCAATGCTTCCATCGCGGTGTTGCGTGAAATTGGTGTGGAAACCGGCGGTTCCAATGTACAGTTTGGTATGAATCCCGCTGATGGTCGCATGGTTGTGATTGAAATGAATCCGCGCGTCAGTCGTTCTTCTGCTTTGGCTTCGAAAGCTACGGGATTTCCGATCGCTAAAGTCGCTGCGAAATTAGCGGTGGGTTATACGTTAGATGAATTACAAAATGAAATTACCGGTGGGAAAACCCCAGCTTCTTTTGAGCCTTCCATTGATTATGTAGTTACCAAAATTCCACGCTTTAATTTTGAAAAATTTCCGCAAGCTGATGCGACGTTAACCACGCAGATGAAATCTGTCGGTGAGGTGATGGCGATTGGGCGTAATTTCCAAGAGTCGCTGCAGAAAGCTTTATGTGGTTTGGAAAATGGCTATACAGGTTTTAATCCAGAGTTAGATTTAACCCATCCTGATATTCACGATCAAATTACTCAAAAATTAACGACGCCCACTGCGCTGCGTTTGTTAGTGATTGCCGATGCTTTTCGTGCCGGCTGGTCGTTAGAGCAAGTGCATCAAGCAACCAAAATTGATCCTTGGTTTTTAATTTATATTGAAGATTTAATGAAGGAAGAAAAACAATTGTTGGGGCAGCCAATTGCTGTGTTAACCAAGCATAAATTATTCAAGTTAAAACAAAAAGGTTTCTCTGATGCACGATTAGCAGAATTATTGGCAATCAAAGAAGCGGAATTGCGTGCTCATCGTTTAGCGTTAAATATTCGGCCGGTCTATAAACGTGTAGATACTTGTGCGGCAGAATTTTCTACCGAAACTGCTTATTTATATTCTACTTATGAAGAAGAATGCGAAGCGCTACCGAGCAGTCGGGAAAAAATTATGGTATTGGGTGGCGGACCTAACAGAATCGGTCAAGGGATTGAATTTGATTATTGTTGCGTACATGCAGCGCTAGCCATGCGTGAAGATGGTTATGAAACCATTATGGTGAATTGCAACCCGGAAACCGTTTCTACCGATTATGATACCTCTGATCGTTTGTATTTCGAGCCTATTACTTTAGAGCACGTTTTAGCAATTGTGGATTTAGAAAAACCCAAAGGCGTGATTGTGCAATACGGTGGACAAACACCGTTGAAATTAGCGCGAGATTTAGAAAAAGCCGGCGTGCCCATTATGGGTACTTCGCCAGATGCGATTGATTGCGCAGAAGATCGCGAAAGGTTTCAGCAGCTCATCGAACAATTAAAATTAAA
The DNA here is from genome assembly GCA_023265895.1 of Gammaproteobacteria bacterium. Classification (GTDB taxonomy): domain Bacteria; phylum Pseudomonadota; class Gammaproteobacteria; order Pseudomonadales; family JAHFSE01; genus JAHFSE01. Next base: position 496 of record JAHFSE010000162.1, on the reverse strand, counting down.
ACAACCGCCGAATTGCACAGCACGCAGTGAGGCAGAAGGCATTCAGCTAGCTGCTGAATTAGGTTATCCCTTAGTGGTGCGACCTTCTTATGTACTGGGTGGTCGTGCAATGGAAATTGTTTACGACGAAACCGAATTGCGCAGATATTTAACGCACGCAGTGCGGGCTTCAAATGACAGTCCCGTATTACTCGATCGTTTTTTAGATGACGCTATCGAAGTAGACGTTGACGCTTTATGCGATGGTGAGCAAGTGGTGATTGGTGGCATCATGCAGCACATTGAACAAGCCGGCGTGCATTCGGGCGATTCGGCTTGCAGTTTACCGCCTTATAATTTGAGCGAAGCAACTCAAAACGAATTACGCAAGCAAACACAATTATTAGCCCACGCATTAAAAGTAGTTGGTTTAATGAATATTCAGTTCGCCATAACGAATAATAGAAAAAGCGGCGATGATATTTATGTATTAGAAGTGAATCCACGGGCTTCGCGT